>CBFCXS010000059.1:0-5273 GCA_965602085.1 Candidatus Woesearchaeota archaeon | reverse complement strand
TATTGATATGAAATTTGCTCATTTAGCAGACTGTCATTTAGGTGGGTGGCGTGAGGAGAAACTTAGAGTTCTTGGCTTGAAAACCTTTGAGAGAGCTATAGATATATGTGTTGAGAGGAATGTTGGGTTTGTGTTGATATCTGGTGATTTATTTAATTCTGCTTTACCTGATATTGAATTGATTAAGGAGAGTGCTCGGATTTTGAATAAGTTGCAAGAGAGTGAGATTGATGTTTATATTGTTCCTGGTTCACATGATTTTTCTCCTTCTGGTAAAACTATGTTAGATGTTTTTGAGGAATCAGGTTTGGTTAAGAATGTTATGAAGGTAAAAGATGGTAAGCTTGAATTTGTTGAAGATAAGACTGGTGTTAAGTTAACTGGTGTTTTAGGTAGAAGAGGTGGATTGGAAAAGAATGATTATGAAACTTTAGATTTTTCTGGTCTTAATAAAGATGGATTTAAAATATTTTTATTTCATACTGCTTTAACTGAGTTTAAACCTCCTGAATTAAATAAGATGGAATCTATGTCAGTTGGTGTTTTACCACAAGGATTTAATTATTATGCTGGAGGTCATGTGCATTATATATTTGATACTTCATATGGTGGTGGTAAATTAGTTTATCCTGGAGCTTTATTTCCAAATAATTTTTCTGAGCTTGAAAAATTTACTGGTGGATTTTATATTGTTTCAGATGATTTGAATTTAGAAAGAATTGATATTAAGTTTAATGATGTAGTTAGTTTTGTTATTACTGGTAATAATGTTGATGAAATTAATAATAAATTAAAAGAGATTAATTCTGTTTCTGATAAGATTGTTTTGGTTAGAGTTGAAGGTGTTTTAGAGAGTGGTAAGGTTTCTGATATTGATTTTAAAATTCTTGATTCTTTAGGTGCTTATTGTGTTCTTAAAAATATTAATAAGTTATCAACTAAAGAGTTTGAAGAGCTTAAGGTTGAAGGTGGAAATGTTGAAGAGATTGAAGAGAAAGTAATTAATGAGCATTTAGGTCAGTTTGAGATTGAAAATGAGAAGGAGTTAACTGGTAATTTAATGAAAGTTTTTTCTCTGGAGAAGACTGAAGGTGAGAAAGTTGCTGATTTTGAAAAGAGGTTGGTTAAAGAGGTGTTGAATGACTTGGGAAACTGTTGAAAGACCAGGATATTTTGGAACAAGTAGAGATGAGATTCATGCTGAATTTGATAGGCTCTATGGGGATTGGAGAATTGCTTGGCAGTGGGATTCATTAATACTCCAAAGAGGAGAAGCTATTCAGTTATATGAAGATGGTTATTATGAATTCTTTAAAGCTAATCTTGGAAAGTTAGGATGGTTGGTAAAAACTGCATCAGATGTTTATGATACAGCTCCTTCAAATATAGAAGCTAGGTTTAGTTATGATCAACAAGAAACCCCTAGTAATCATATACATGATGTTGCCATAAGGAGGGCTGTTATGAGGTTGGGTGAATGGTTTAGAGGAGGTCACTTAATGCATGTTCGTCCGGGAAAAGAAGGAGATAGATTGGGACCTCACTTAATCCCTTTTCATTTACCTAATATGATTTATAGAGGAGAAATAAAATATAAAGGAAAAGATAGAGATTTTTCTAAAGATCCTCCTTGGTGGGTGAGAATGGGCATTGAAGATAGTGTAGAAATGTTTTACCAACAAAATAAGGTTTTGCAGGTTAGAAGATGAGGAGAAATTATGAAGTCTGTAATGTTTGATTTGGATGGAACATTGGTTGATGTTAGAGAAGGATATATAGAAGAAAGTATAGGTCATACTCTCAAGGTGTTTGGTGCTAAATATACTCCTAGTGATGCACAGAAAATCTGGCTTGAGGCTGGTAGAGATGAATTAGTTAGAAAATTAACTGGGTTAAGTAATCCAGAAGATTTTTGGGATGAGTTTAAAAAGTATGATACAGCTGATAGAAGATTGGCTAATGTTTTTGTTTATGATGAAACAAGAGCAGTTTTAAGTTCTGTAAGAAAGCTTGGTTATAATATAGGGGTTGTGACAAGTTCACATAGGAAAGTTGCTTTTGCTGAAATTGATTTAGTTGGAAAAGATCATTTTGATTCTATTGTTTGTGCAGCATTTTCAGAAGGTATAAAACCAAAACCAGATCCTCAAGGATTAGAAATGTGTTTAGATGAATTAGAAACGGGAAGTTCTCTTTCTTTGTATGTTGGAGATAATGCTGGTGATATATTAGCTGCTGAGAATGCTGGTGTTCTTAGTGTTTTAGTTAATAGAAAAGGTAAAACTTTTGATTGTAAACCAGATTTTACTATGGTTAACCTTTATGAATTATTGGAGATATTATGATACTGCGTAAAATTAAACTTGAGAATATAAGAAGCTATGAAAATTCTGAGATAGAGTTTCCAGAAGATTTAGTTCTTTTATCTGGGAATGTTGGTTCTGGTAAGAGTTCAATTTTGTTAGCTATAGATTTTGCACTTTTTGGTATCCGTAGAGGTGAATTGTCTGGTGGTGCTTTGTTGAGAAAAGGTTGTTCCAAAGGTAGTGTGAATTTGGTTTTTTCTATTGATGATAAAGAAATTGAAATTCAGAGAAGTTTGAAGAAGTCAAAAGATTCTGTTGTTCAAGATGCTGGTTATATATCTATAAATGGTTCTAGGAGAGATGGAACTGCTGTTGAGTTGAAGCAGAGTGTGTTGGAGATATTAAATTATCCTGCTGAGTTGTTAACTAAATCTAAATCTCTTATTTATAGATATACAGTTTATACTCCTCAGGAAGAGATGAAGCAGATTCTTTTGGGTGAGAAAGATTATCGTGTTGATACTTTGAGAAAAGTTTTTGGTGTTGAAAAATATAAAAGGATTAAAGAGAATTCTTTGATTTTTGTTAGATATCTTAAGGAAGAGATTCGTGAGTTTCGCGGTAGGTTAGCTGATTATGATGATAAGAAGAAAACTTTGGAAGAAAAGAAGAAGAAATTAGAAGAAGTTAAATTAAATTTGTCAAGGTTAGGTGAAGAGGTAAATAATAATGCTAAAGAAGTTAATAGGGTTAAAGCTAAATTAAAAGAAATTGAAGAGCAGAGTTCTAAATTAAAAGAATTGAAACATAAGTTGGAGTTGTTAGAAGTTAAAGTTAAAAATGAGAAAGATAAGTTGAGCCACAATGAAATTGAAGTTAATGAAGCAAAGAAACAAGTTATGCAATTGCGTTTGGAGATAAGTAAGGAAGTTAAGGTTGATGATTCTAAGATTGAAAATTTGAAGTTGGAGATTACTAATTCTAAGAAGAAGTTGAAAGAAGTTGAAACTCAGATTAGTGAATTTACTATTAAGAAACAGAATTCTGAGAGTGTCAAGGCTACTATTAATAGGTTGGATGTTTGTCCAACTTGTAAGAGAGAAGTTTTAGATGTGGATAAATTGAAGATTTCTAAAGCCGAAGATGAGAAGATTGCTGATTTTTCTGGGAAAATTAAGTTTAATGAGCCAAAAGTTCTTGAATTGAATAAGAAGATTGTTGATTGTGAGAAAGAATTGGATTCATTGAGAGAAGTTAAGGCTAGTTCTGAAGCAGTTGAGTTGAAGAAGAAAAATTTAGATGAGAAAAATGATTTATTGAAAAGATTAGAAGAAGAAATTAATGTTAGTAAGAATAGTATTTCTAGTTCTGAGGCTGATAAGAAATTAGTTTTAGATGAAGTTAAGGGTTTGGAGAATATTGAGAAGGAATTTAGTAGTTATAAGGAATTACTTGAGAAAGTTTTGAGTGTTGAGAGGGAGCTTGATATTAAGAAAAACTCTTTTGAGAAGGATGTTAGTAGTTTAGATGAGAGTGTGAATGAGTTGAGTGTTAGTTTGGAAGAGATGGATAAGGTTAAGGTTGGTTTAGCCTCTAATGAGAAATTAATGGGTTGGTTGAATACACATTTTATTAATTTGATGAATATAATTGAGAGGAAGATTATGCTGCGTGTTCATGCTGATTTTGATTCACTTTTTAAGAAATGGTTTGATATGTTAATAGATGATGAGTTACTTGATGTTAAGCTTGATGAAGAGTTTACTCCTGTGATTGAGCAGAATGGTCATTTAATTGATTATGGACATTTGTCTGGTGGTGAGAAGACTGCAGCTGCTCTAGCTTATAGGTTGGCTTTGAATCAGGTTGTTAATAATTTGATGAGTGTAATTAAAACTCGTGATTTGTTGATATTGGATGAGCCAACAGATGGATTTTCTGAAGAGCAGATTGAGAAGATGAAGGATGTTTTACTTGAGTTGCAAAATAAACAGACTGTGATTGTTAGTCATGAGAATAGGATTGAGAGTTTTGTTAGTAATGTGATTAAACTTGAGAAGGTTGGGCATGTTAGTAGGGTTGTTTAGGTTCTCTTTTTAATAATTCTTTAATAGATTGAGAGAACTTTTTAATAAGCTCTCCATTTTAAATCAATTTTATCAAAAATAACTCTTTTATTATATTGTTCAAAAGTAATTTTAAATAAATCAAATATAGGATTTCTTCCTAGTAAAATTCCCATATCCTCCTCTTCCTCTTTTGTTTCTATTCCAACAGCTACAGGGATTCCTGGTAAAGAGACTATTTTACGTTTATCAATGAGGGTTAAATTTATTTTGCTAGATCTTGTTTTAATACTGTCTCCACCCACTATATCAGCATAATCTTCTTCTCCTAGTTCAAGATTTAAAACTTCTGCTACTTCCTTTGATATAAAAGTGATATCAGAACCAGAATCTAAAATAGCAGTCGTTTCTATTGACTGATCTTTGTTTTGTAGAATTATATGAATTGCAGGATATTCAACAATCTGATTTGTTTTTTTGTTTACTAATTTTTTATATTTGAAAACTAATGTTTTTTCAATACGTGGCAGAATTATAATAATTTTTTAACAGTTGTTCTGACTTTTGTTATAAAGGGTCTCATTTGAGGACTGATTTTTTTAGTTTGTTCATAAACTTCTTTTAAATTTTTACTATGGGCAATTACTTTATTATCTATTATAGCTATCCATTCCCCTATAAATTCATTCACATCCATAGAAATAAAACTTTCATAATTATCCATTTTCTTTATTTTAATAAATTAATTCTTCTATTTAAAATTAACCTGTTATTGCTATATATTAATGTATAAAAAGAAAAGGTTTAAATATCAGTTAAGATTGTATGAAAGTATGAAAGATTCAATATTTTTAGATGTAGTAGGAGATAGTTCTGTGATGAGGGTTTTACAGTTTTTAAT
>CBFCXS010000058.1:0-5438 GCA_965602085.1 Candidatus Woesearchaeota archaeon | reverse complement strand
CCTATAATCAAGAGCACCTAAACTATTATCTGTATCTTTCAGAACCCATGTTCCTAAAGATGTATCCCAAGTTTGCAAACCTAATGATGATACCGTATAAACCCAATTTTCATCAGCCCAACAATGCCAATAAAGTGAAGCACCTGCTGTATTATAATTTACTGTAGTTAAATTACCAAATGCATCAGCCGTAAATATAAGTTTATCACTACCTACTGCATAAAGATAAGTTGAATCACTTGTAATTTTATACCAAATACCAATACCTGGGGTAAGATCATCAACATATGATAAATTTCCATTGGCATCAACTGAATAGCTAAAGATACCTTCACTATTAGCTGCAACAAAAGCAAAATCTCCTTTCTTATGAACCCCTCTATATGCATCTGAACCATGATAATCTGTATCTAATAAAGTTAAATCACCAACAGTATTTGGATCACAAGAAGTACTTGAACTTGATAAACTTATACTTGATGAACTTGAACTTGAGCTTTCAGAACTGCTTGAGGTTGATGAACTGCTTGAGCTTGATTCAGCACAAATAATATCATCATAAGTAGCTGTAAAATTATCAAAATCAATTGTTCCAAGAGGATATGATACACTATTTTCTACATATAATCTGACTTCACATGCAGAAGTGCCTATGCTCTTTGTATGAAGTAATTGCCATCCTGAATCTTGATAATAACAATTAAAAGTTGAACCAACTCTAGTTATTCTAAATGAACCACTTGTTTCAGGAGTAGGACTTGCATCACCATCAGAAACCCCACCTACCTTAGATGAACCAATATAGGTTGTAGTGTGTCCATCAATGGACATTCTTGCTCTATTATCTTCATCACCGATAAATCTTGCTTCTAACCCTGCATTCCAAGCTTGAGTACCAATATCTGCACCTGCAACAATATCGAAATCAACTTGAAAATCAAAATCTCCTATAAATTTACTATAAGAGTTTACTCCTTCTGTACCTGCTCCTGAACCTACACTGACTCTTAAAGCATTGCCTTGAATTTCAGGCCCATCACCCGTACCTGAATTGAATTGTAACCATTTATGAACATTCGGTAGGTCTCCATTCGTTCCCGTAAAATCATCATCAGCCGATACATAACAGGAAGTAGAGCTTGAGCTTGAAAAACTTGATGAAGACGAACTCACAGAGCTTGAGCTTGAGCTTGAAGAACCAAATTCTAAATCTGTTAATTGATATGTTGCACTTGGAGAAACACCCCAATCAAATTTTATTCTATATATGTCACCACTTGAAGCAGTTGAAGCAAAGGTTAATGTTTCTGTAGACCCCGATGGATATGGACTTGCAGAAAGTAAAACATTCCCCCCACTGCTAGTAACCACCATAGTAGAATTATCATCTGATATTGTTGCTCTAATTTCTGATGGATTTGGTCTGTATCCCTTATACCAACTTCCATTAACTTCAAGTTGAGAAAAAGATACTCCCCCTGTAAGTGGTAGAGACCATAAAGAACCTGTCCATTTAGCCCCACTTATAGCTTTCCAATCATTATTATCAAAGTGTGATATCCACGTCATATCTTATTACCTATTATCCCCTAAGTAACATCATAACTATAAATTCCAGACCCATTACCTGCTACATAAATAAAACCTGAATTTACATGAACTTTATTATAATAACCAGTAGATGCACCTGCATATGTATCATCTTTATCTACATAGGTAAGATTACCTGAACCATCTACTGTATAGCATAATATACCATCTAATTGTGCAACACAAAATATATAAGTTCCATCCCCCCATACTCCACGTACAGAACCACTAACATTCTTAATAGTCATAATATAAGTGAGATTACCTGAACCATCTACTGAATAGCTTCTTAATCCATCTGTTCCACAAGCAGTATATATATAATTTCCATCTCCCCATACATCATAATAAGCTTGTCCTTGATCATCTGTCATAATATAAGTGAGATTACCTGAACCATCTACTGAATAGCTTCTTATTCCACCACCTGAATGAGCACCATATATATAATTTCCATCTCCCCATACTCTATAAGAAAATAATGTATCATCAGCTAAACCAATATGAGTAAAATTACCTGAACCATCTACTGAATAGCTTCTGATTCCAAGACTAGTAGCAACATATAAGTAAGCTCCATCCCCCCATACTCCACGATAATCACCACCTTGATCATTTACATCTATATAAGTAAGATCACCTAAACCATCTACTGAATAGCTTCTAATTCCATCACCATAACATGCAGCATATATATAAGTTCCATCTCCCCATACTCCCTCATATAGTCCACCTTTAAAATCTGTATCTTCTAAAGTAAAATTACCTGAACCATCTACTGAATAGCTTCTTAATCCATCACCAAAACATGCAGCAAGTACATAATTTCCATCATCAAAAACATCATTATACTCTCCACCATGATCAATATTATCTAAAGGTATAAAAAACCCTGCTGGAACTGCTGATTCAGAACTTGATGAACTCGAAACAGAACTTGATGAACTCGAAACAGAACTGCTTGAACTGCTTGAGGATTCACTTGAGCTACTTGAACTTGAGCTTATCGAACTTGAGCTTGAACTTGATGAACTGCTAGAGCTTTCACTAGAGCTTGAACTAGAGCTTGAACTTGATGAGCTTGATGAGCTTGATTCAAGTTTAACAATTCTATAATGAAAAAAGCAATTTACATCAGCAGGTTTGAATAACTCTGAACAATTAGAATAAAATACCAATTGATCTAAATAATTAAATAATCCAACTTCCTTGATTCCAATATCAGCTACTTCAGGTGAAACTTCAAAATCAATATAGACATTATTTAAATCTTCATAGATTGCTTTATATGTCCCACTTGCTACAGGAGATTCCAAATCATTTTGAACATATGGATTCCATATTTGACTTTCTCCCGTTCCAACTTTCCAATAACCCAATACATCAGGACACATCCCCACACCCAAAATATCACATTCATATGGAGAATATACAACTTGATCCCTTAGTATTTGAATTATATGAACACGACCTCTTACATTTACATCCCAAAAAATCTTTAGTGAATCTTGATCTATAATTTCTATTTCTCTTGGAGTAATTTCTTTATCAAGTATATCTACACCACCTGTTTGAGCTATCCCATAACACTGAACAATGACCCATCCATTCAATTTATGCTTTACTAACCACTCTGTAGATGGATCATATTGATTATGAATATAATCTGCCCTTCTGACAAAAGAAGCACCTGAAACAGGAATATCCCATGTAGCATCCAAAATATCACTATTTGGCCCTGTTCTCATTTCATTTATATTAGGTATAATCCTATATCCATTGGTATCATAATGGAAGACAACAGGCCCAGGTGGAGTTGAGTAAGCTGAAGGAGTATCAGTATTTAAATTATGATCTATATTCCATATGGATGATGGACTATTTAAATAATCTTCTTCTATAAAACTAATCCCTGCTGAAGGTATTGAACCTGATAGGGAAGCACCTGCAACAGTAGCAACCCCTCTCACTGACTCATTAAAGGTCAACTGTACTGTATTATTACTTCCTATCAATACAGTTTCAGGTTGATGTAATTTTGCTCCTACAGAAGTCGAACCAGTAAAAATCCAAGGTTGAACCAGTACATAAGGACTATTTAAATTATGTGTAATCGTCCATGTTTTTGATGCATACTGTTGAAAATGAGAATAGGTTTGTTCTGCCCCACTTCCACCTGCTGAAATATACTGTGAACCCGTAAAAAATGTATTAAAAGAACCTGCAAAAGATAAATCATATAAAGGAATTGAATTTCCTACTCTGTCAATTACTGCCTTTGGAGCAATTAATTCTTGATAATGAGCATATTTTGAAACAGGTCTGACATACTCCCAATTTCTAATAAGTTCATCAATCAAATCTTCACTGATTATAAAATTTTGATCTTCATATAAATCACCTAAAGGTTCTGTTGATAGATCAATTTCTACTTTATAGTGGGGAGTTATGACAGGATATCCAGAAGTAGCAACTGTTTGAGTATAACTTACATTATTAATGGAAAGACCAAGAATCTTTCCTGAAAAATTACCCATAACCCCTGTTCTTATACCATTCAAGGCCCATAGATAATTAAAAGTCACTGCAAAAGAAACTGTTATATGTGTAATAGTCTCTAGTAAATCCTCATCCCATCTTCTTTTTTTACTATAGACTTTAACTGTTAGAGTTGCCCCATTCCTTTGTATAATAAGATAGTATGGAGTATCAACAGCATATGCATATGTGGATGAAGTTGTATAGGTGAATCCAAGAAATCTTTCAATGATATTAATAGTCAATCCACTATCTTGTTTTGCCTGTAATACAAGATAATTACTTGTATGATCAGATATCATTTCAAGTTCATTGCTCAAACCCCAAAATACAATATTACTTGGATCATTTGTTAAAGAACTTACCTCAATTCCCGTTGAATGAACAAAATTTCCACTAAATGAACTTGCACTAGTAACCATTCCTTGAAGTGATAATCTTTGAGAATCATAATCAGTTACATTAATTTCATCTTCTTTTATATCTCCTACAGAACAATTCAAAACTATACTTTCAAATAATAAATAATTTTCTCCTAGTCCCGTAGTCCATTCATATGTCCCACATACACCTGTTGGTGCTTCTAAAGTATGGACAGGATAATTAGCAGGATCATATTGAGAATACCATAAATCTCCTGCTCCACCACTAGGTTGAGTACCATAGAACTCAAGGAAATGATGGTCTTCAAAATCATCTACAACATCATCAAGATTTTGAGAACACCATTCCCCCCATCTCTCAAATATATTCAGTTTGTTTTTTGTATTAGATAAGAAAACCTTATATATGATATATAAGGCATTATATGTTCCTACTCTTTTTAAAAAATATGGAAGATTTTCTACCCATTCCCTTAAAGGTAGTTCATTGAGAATGCTTTCACTAACTTCTATACCATAGGTATTAGACATATAACCTAACCATCTAAGGTCTATTTCTCTAGCATCAAGCATAGACCAGAAAGTTTTGGTCATATTATACATTTCATGATGAATTTGATCGAAGTATACCTTCAACCATTCAGCCATATTAATTGTCTGATTATGAGTAGGAAGACCGGATAGAGTAAAATCTTTTAACCCTTCAAACTCAATTGAATAAGTATTGACTTCATTGCTTATAGGCCAAATTTTACCAAAAAACATAAAAGTTTTTTCTTGATTGGCATAATCATGATATGAATCATCCTGTTCAGGTCTTGCCAACCAATAATGGAAGAAAGAATCCTTCCTAAAATACATTTCATTCCCGATTTCAAAAGCACTTGAAGCAACTGAAAAAGTAGATTCAAGACCTTCATAAGTCAT
>CBFCXS010000057.1:0-5450 GCA_965602085.1 Candidatus Woesearchaeota archaeon | reverse complement strand
ATTAAAGGTATCAAAAGAGGTTATTATATAACAAAAAAAGGGGAAAACATACTTAATTTCCCAGAAGATAAAGCAAGATATATTTTATATGCTAATATTAAAAATGCCTCTAAAACTCAACCAATTGGCTTTGGGCCTTCTTCTTAATATTACTCTTTTGTTTAATATTTTCATTATCAGATATAATTTTTCCATATACACCGTCTGAACCTGGACGTACCTTAATTTTACCCTCCCTATTCTTAAAAATCAAATCAACCAACTTCTCATCAAAACTCTTAAACTCCTCTTTAGGAACATCAAGCAAAATATTAAACTCACTCTTAAATTTATCAATAAATTGGTTATAAACACCCCAAACTTTTTTAGAAGTCATTGCTTTCATACCAAGAGAAAAAGCAATTAACTCATGCAAAGGAATCAAATGTTTAAAATCTTTATGAACACTCTCAGACCTATCAGCTAATTCATCAACTCTATACTCAACACCTATAGTTAAACCTTTTCCACATTTTGGGCAAATTCCTTTTAATTTTCTACTCTCAGCAGGGTCCAAACTCACACCACAGTTTCTATGACCATCCCAATGATATTTACCATACTCAGGTTTAACTTCAATAGTAGAAATTTTAGTATTAGAACGAATACAATTAATAATCTCTTTATAATTCACAGAACAATCAAATATTGTCGCTTCGCGACCTATCCGCCAAGGCCAAAAAGAATGTGTATCTGAAAAAGATAAAGTAGAAAACTTATCTAAAAAAGAACATCTACCATTCATTAAAGGATCTGAAGACAAACCAGTCTCAAAAGAATGTATATTTTTAACTTGATCTTTAAAACACTCCTCAAAATTATCAAACCCAGTTTTAGAACCAAGAATACCAAACCAAGAGGTCCATATATGAGCAGGAATAATTTCAATATCTTTAGAAATGCTCATTAAATTTTCAACTAATTCAATAGCAGAGAATCCAAATATAGGCCTACCATCATAGTCAATACGACCTTTAGACTTTAAAAAATCAGTTATCTGAATAACAACATCTTTTGAAGGAGCCAACATAACAAAATGAATTCTACGCCCTTTACCATCTTGTGTATACATTAAAGAAAGCTCACTCTGCCATAGAAAAGGAAAACCACTAGAACTTCTAAGAACACCATCAGTTTCTTCCAACTTACTCATTTCAGCAAACCACTCAGGATGTGTAAAATCTCCAGTACCTAAAAGATCCAAACCCTTCACCTTAGCCCACTTCTCTAAATTAGCAGCATCAATATTCTTACTACAGGCTCGAGAAAACCTAGAATGTATATGCAAATCAGCTATCATATAGAAAACAAAACTTAACTAGTATAAAAAGATTAACTATCTATAACAGTTAGGCTCTTACCTACAGCATCCTTATAGAAATACTCTAAATTTATCTCAAATGGCTCCTCAAATGATGTCTCCTGTAAACTAGAGGTCTTAATACTACAACTCACTGTCTTTCTACCACCAGCTAATCTAATGACACCAGAATCTCCATTATCTAGAATACCACATTTAATATTCATTCCACCTGATTGAGATTTAACTTTAACATTTACTTTATCTTTCTTCTCAGATTTCAACACACAACTATCACTAAATGCATTATTCTCATAAACTTCACCAACACCATCATTTTCTACAATGAAAGTAAACATTATAGTTTCAACACCACCAACAGATTTTACTTCTTTAACATGCACAGGTGCACCAGAATTTTCAACACTAATACTACTACTACTTACACTACACAAATCTTCTTGTTCTCTTTGCTTTGGATTCTTTTTCAAACATAATTTAATCAAAGAGTCTGTCTTATAATTATAACAAACATCAACTCTCAATTGAGTAGCAAAATTAGCAGTCAAATCAGATTTATAATTAGCCTGATCAAATTGTAATTCTTCAATCCCACCTTCTAAAACCTCAGTGCCAACTCTACTCCTTCCAAAAATATCATTTTGAGATTTAACACTTAAAGATTTAATACCAAAAGCTTCTTTATTTATGCCACTTAAAGTAGCAATTATTTTACCTTTAGGAATAACATATTCTCCCATGTTTTCAACAAATAGAGTAATATAAAATGGGTCTTGATTATTATCTAAAATTTCAGAGGGGGGTTCTAAATCAACAAAACTCATATCTAAACCACTAGTTCCTCCTATATAAGCACCTAAACCACTAGTAGTTGTTGCTTTTTTAGAAGGACAACCCTCAGCACCTAATAAACTTAATACTAATGCAAAAGTTATAAAATAAAAAATTCCTCTTGTTTTCATTACTCAATAAAACCTCTTTCTACTTTATATATTTTTCTTCTTAGCTACAACCTCATACTTAACAATTTTCTCTATTTCATATACATATTCTAAATCAAATTCAGAGGGGAAAGTAACTTCTGTTTCACTAAAACTAACTTTACCCTCACAAATAACTTCTACTTCTTCATAACCACTACCAGCACCAAGTTGTTGTTTACTTTGTTTAAAGATTACATTACCACAATCTAAATCAACACCCCCTATTTTAGCATCAAAACGACTAAGCATATTATTTCTAATATTTCCCTCATCAAAATTTCTCAATATAATAATTAAACGAACATCAGCAATATCCTTACTAACCTTAACTTTTTTTTGTATTTCAATAATAGAAACCGGTAAGAAATCCGCATCCCCTTTCAAATAATTTCCAGTTAAGGTTCTATCATTATTACAAGTTTTAGAATTTTCATCATTAGTAAAACACAGATCAGCATTTATTTTTCCTATATATTTTAAATTAACATCTACTACCAAAGTATCTTCTACTTCTTTATCATAACTAAAAGGACCAAACTCAATTACTTCCTTTTCAGGAAAAATCTCATCATCTTGGACAACTGCAAAAGCTACTGAAAAAGTATCTTTACCTTTAATCACCTTACTACCATCCATTTTTGAAGATAAACTATAAAGATTTATATCTCCATTAACAGGTTTTAATAAATAATTAGTTATTCTCACACCAACATCAAATTCATCACCAACAAATAAAACAGGTAACATTTTACCTTTTAAAGAACTAAAATGAAAACTATCTTCCAAAAATTCTATATCTAAACCTCTTAATCTTGCTACATCTTCACCTTTACTTTCTACTCCAGGTTGCATAGGACCAGAAGGTCCAGCAGTTCCACCAGGCGCAGGAGCACAACCTTCAGCACCTAATAAAAACAAGAAAGATAAAACTAATAATATCACCACTACTTTTTTCATAATAATTAAGAAATAACTCTAATATATAAATATTTCACTAAACTAACCCTTTAGGAGCGATAGTTATGGTTTCTGTTCTGCTAAACTCATAATCATATACAGCATCAACTTCGATTGGAATCCAACCTAATGTGTCATCAAGAGCTCTTATAGTGAAATCACAATCAAAGGTATATTCCTCCTGTCCAGGTTCTAATATAACTTCACCACAATTAGATTCAACTCCACTTGGGAATTTTATAAAAACTCTTCCATTATCACCAGTTTGTCTCCTTAACAATTCTCCGCCCCACCTAACTTTATCATTCTTAATATTTACAAATAATTTATAAGATTCTCCTTCAGACAAAGGTTGAGGTTCAAAAACTTTCATAGAGACTTTCATTGGACCATCATGATAAGATGAAGTAGTAGTCCTAGATTTATCATCTAATTTTAGGAAAATATCCCCTCTTTGTGATTCAAAGAGATTCTTATATTTATCAAAAGGATTAATATTTGCTTCATATAAATTATCCTTTTCAATCTTTGGCAATGTCCACAATCTTAATTCAGCCTTAGTTTTATAGTCAATATAAATTGCACTAAATTTAACTTGTTTTTGGGTTGATACTTTAATATCAGCTGCTTTAATATTAGGATCTAGTTCAAAATTACATGAAACACCAAAAGGTTCTTCTGTATTTGGTAAAACCACTCTTGAAACTTTACTATCATCTATTTTACCAGATCTCCCATCCATATTACAAGAGAAATATACATTTGTTTCATCCTCTAATGCATAAACAACACCACTTCCAGTAATTAAAATATCCTCAGTTGGTAAAAAGAAGGTTTTATAATAAACCTCTGTAATTTCTATACCTTTCATCTCTTCAGTTTTAACAGTTGTAGGATTTGTCCAATCACCAATACCTATTGCTTGTTTTTTCACCCCAGAAATTTTCTCAGATATACTAGCCATACCTTTTGAAATACTATTTGACATACTTAATTTTAGAGAAGCACCAACTGCAGTAGTCTGCACAGCCCAATATCCTAAAGCTAAAACTAATACCAAAATTAATAAGACTACAAAAAATACTATCCATTTAGAAGGTGCCTTTCCTATTTCATCCTCTGCCATATAAAACTAAAATATTAAGAAGTATTAAAATGTTTTTATCAATTTTTCTTTTTAGCAAATCTACCACCTGGTCCTCTCTTACTCCCAATTATAGGAATACGTTTAGCAACTTTTTGAAGTGTTCCTCATCTACCTGCTTTCTCTGCTAACTTACCAGCAGTACTAGTTTCGGGCCTTTTTAATATTCTCTTACCAAGTGTCTCTAAACTTTTTTTTGCAGCTTCCCTTAACATTTTACTTTCAGCTCTTTTAGCCTTCATTCTTTGTTTTCTAAACACCCAAGTTATTCTACTAAGCAAATAATAACCTATCAATAAAACTAAAAAACCAACTATTATTGCTATATAACTCATATCTCCTAAAAATAAAAAAAGACCAAAAAATATTTCAGCTAAGTAACCAAACAAACCAAATGAAAATTCAAATATTAATGCAAGTCCTAGAGCAAGAACTCCATTTGTTACATTTGAAAAAAAAGGGAAAAATCCAAAAATCCTATAGATATAAATAAAAAAGAAAACTAAGAAGATAATTCTCAAAATTAAAATAAAATCAGCTTCCATTTTTTATACCACTAAAATTATTTGGTCATTCTCTTTCCAAAAGCTTTTAAACCTTCCCATGCATCAGCAACTTTACCTGCATGTACAATAGCTTTCTGTCTACTTTGTTCGGTTTTATACCATAAAAATATCTTAGAAAACCAAATGTGAACAACTAAAAAAATTATAAACATTGCAAATAAAGATACTCCAACTGTTATTGCACCAAATGTAGATACAGCTCGAAAAACCCATACACCTAACCCTCGTAATGTTCCAGCCATAGCAAAAATTAAAGCTAAACCTATAGCTAAAACCCATTCTGTTGTATCCCCAAACCAACCAGAAAATGCAAATATATCTCTAAATGCAAAACATAACATGACAAAAACAATAAGAAGTACAAAATTCATAACAAAATTATCTTCTATTCCAGTAAAAAATGATAATACTACTCCAAGACCCTCTTGCAATGCTTTTTT
>CBFCXS010000056.1:0-5472 GCA_965602085.1 Candidatus Woesearchaeota archaeon | reverse complement strand
ATTCTGGTTTAGAAAATCGTTTACCATTATCAATTATCCAATAATTATCTGGCTTAACAGTACCACTCATAATTGAGTTTATCAAATTAGGTAGTAAATCATAACGATTTAAAACAGGAACGCATATAGTAATCATAATCTTTCTATCATTTCTTCTACAGTTGGATTAAGTAAATAGTGATTGTTATTACTTTTTATTGCATGTCTCATATCCCAACTTCTTTTATCATATACAACTATCTTAGGAATATTAAACCCATTCGCTAATGCTAATTGTGATGACATCAATCCAACAAATCCTTTTGACTTAGCTATCCAAGTTGTAGTTTCTAAAAAGTCTAATCCAGTTTTATCTATCCCAACCCCTATATAGTCGTTATGTCCCCCAATAATAACAACCTGAATAGGAGATTTTTTTACAAAATTTATGAATAAAGGGTCGAAAGTAATTTTTCCTTTGGGGGCTAAGACTAGATAGGGTTCATTTAAAGTCTCAAATTCTGGGTACTGATACTCCAAGTTTAGATCAATATTTAGATTAACTGACCTAGAAATAAACTCATGTAGTGGTCTATCAGGAACACGTTTATAGCCTAGTTGAAAAATTTCATCATATAAAGATTCATCTATTGGCATAACCCAAGGTTGAATTCCAATATCGTCTCTAATAATTTTATATTCGTTTGAAATAATAAACTTATTTATATACGATTGGTATTCTATCAATCTTTTTAAAGGTTTGCAATATCCACTGGTATAAAAATCACAACCTGTATTTAGTAAGCTACATAGTTTTTTTACAGTTGGCAATGAATAAATACAATCACCTAGCTTGCCTGGATGACTACAAGCTATCATTTTAGTTTCTTAAACACCATTGTAGAGAAACCATATTTAATACCTTCATATGAGAAATCAGGTTTAGAAGTTGCTATGAATTCATCAACAAAGTAACATCCATTATTCTCTAAGACTTTAGACAGTCTTTTATAATCGTTACTTGTATATAATCTATAATCAACGTCTGGTTTTTTATTTGATCTTTTATCATTTGGATTGTAGGTTTCTTTGAAATCCACAGTTAGAATTGCTATTCCATTTGGATTTAGTAGTTTACATATGTCTTCAATAAACTCCTCATCATCTTTAACATGTTCCAAAACAGATGTAGCAAAGATTATATCAAACGTATTGTTTTCCTTCTCCATATATTCATGGAGGTTATAATTAAATTCTGGACAAATTCCTATAATATCTAATTCTTTTAATTTTAAATACTCGTATGCTGTATCTTCATAAGACCCAACACATAATATTTTATCTCCTTCTCTATTAATTTTTAAAACAGTATCTACAACAAAGGCTTGGTTTACATTAGCCTCTGGAATCTTTCTTGACATCATTTCTGGCACTAGGGTATACATATCCTCAATTAGTTTTTTATATTTTCTTCCGTCTGTCTTCGTTAAAATTTTATTATACATTTATAAATATCCTTTTCATTTGTTTTTTAAAGTTTTCTATTGACCAATTTTCATAAAATTCTTCTAATGGTTTTGTTCCATTTTTAAGAATCTCATTTAATGAATTTTTTTCTACGAGAATATCATTTTTTAAAATATGACGAAACATTTGGCAATTTGAAATAGCGATTGGTCTCTTTACAGAAAGGGCGTAATCTATAACACTAGAAATTCCTTCTCCATTTTCTGTATAGAGAAAAACATTCATATCATTTCCTGCTAAAAATTCTAATAGTTCATCATCTTCTAGGAAATCAGTATTTATATTTAGTTTAGTTTTACTATCTACATTTAGTTTTTTACATTCATTAATAACTTCCCTAGTTTGTTTACCAGTTGGGTCTCCAAAATGTGAGTATGGAAGGTGCAAGTTTAGAACAGAACTTTCAAAAGTGTTATTGGTTAAACCTACTAACTTATGGAAACCTTTTTGCCAAAATCCAAATCCAAAGCTTCCTATTGTTATAATATCATTTTGTTTATATTTTCCTTCATAGCTTAATAGTGGTCTTGGTAAGAGATGGCTTAACTCTTCAGGAATTTGTTTACTTATATCGTATTCTCCAAAGAACAAATATGCATCATAATTCTTTCTAACAAATTCCTCATGATAAATAAAAAAATGTTTTCTATTTTTATCTTTTATTATTAAATCTTCTGATAGCCAAGGCATTGTTCCTCTATGCCAATTATAAATAATAAAATCAGGATTTAATTTTTCCTTAATATATTCAAACTCTTTAATAGATTCTGCTTCTCTATAGACATAATTCATATCTTTAGTATCAGCAACTAATTCATACACTCTTCTACCAAACTGATATACTCCACAGTTACTAATTCTATGATTTAAAATTAAAACCATATTCATTGAAATAAATTCTCCAGAGCAAGAATAAGATTTTTTTGAGACCATGTATCATAATATTTTTGTAAGGGAGCAGTTCCCTTATTCAAAATAAACCTAATGGAATTCTTTTCCATTAGTATTTCATCACTTGCAATATGTCTAAACATCATATTATTAGTAATTGCTATTGGTCTTTTAACAGATAGGGCATAATCAATTGCACTTGATAGTCCTGGATTATCTAAATGTTCATAATAAAAAACATTTATATCATTTCCAGCTAAAAAAGTTAGGAGGTCATCATTACTTAAAAAATCAGTATTTATATTTAGTTTAACTCTAGGATTAGTATTATTTTTCCTGCAATTTGCTATGATATATTTAAGTTTATTTTTTGGTGTGTCTCCAAAGTAGGCATTAGGTATATGTAAATTTATGACAGCTTCTTTAAATGTTCTGTTAATTAGTCTAACTAGCTTATGATATCTTTTATGATTAAAGGCAAATCCAAAACTTCCTATTGTTGTTAGTTTATTTTTTGGATATGGTCCATTATAGTTTAATAATGGTCTTGGTAAGAGAACTCTTTTACTTTCTGAAACGGCTTTTCTTTCAGGGTCAAAATCCCCAAAAAATAAATATTTATCATAATAATTAAACATTGAACCATCATGGTAAATAAAATAATGTTGGAAGGCTTTATTTTTATATATATCTTGATTTGTTAGCCAGGGCATCCTATCCCAATGGTAGTTATAAATAATATATTTTGGCTTTATCCAATCTAAATAATGTAAATATTCGTCTCTACTATGAACTTCTCTATAAAGACTGTTAAATTTTTTAGATTTAGACATTGAGTTATAAACTCTTTCTCCTAATTGATATACTCCACATTTAACAAATGGATGATTTAAAAATAATACTCTCATAATATTTTCTCTTCTATTAATAGCTCCTCAAATCTTTCCTTGAATTTAAGTGGATGCCAATCTTCTTGCATTTGTTTAATACCTATTGGGGTAGATTCTATTAGTTCTAAATAAGTTTGCTTAGGATAATAAGATATATATGGGTGCATATGTCTAAATGTATTACAACTTGTTATAGCAATTGGTCTTCCAGCAGAAATTGCTTGATCAGTTACAGCAGCTAATCCTGGTTGATTTCTATAATATGGAAAAGAATTAATTGTATGCTCTGAACACCATCTAATTAATTCTAGTTTTTCCATATAAACATGGGTAATTATTACTTCAATATCTTTATTAGCTAAACTTCTTAAATGTATAGCATAATCTACTAATCTCTGTTGTATTCCTATATCTCCCATATAAGTAACTGGAGGTAAGTTAATTCTGACAATACAATCTCCTATACTATTTGCAACTTCAATAATCTCTTCAAACCTTTTTCCTCCAGTTAATAGTCCAAAACTTCCTATTATAGTTTTATCCTTAGATAATAAAGACTTAGGTTTATCTATCAACTCTAAAGGACGTGGAAATGGGTAGATATTTTCATGCCTTTCTTTAGTAGAATCTATAACTAAGTGGGCATCAAACCAGTCCTTATTTACATAAGGAAAAATATTATTCTCATCTACTTCTAATATTATATTAATCTTTTTCCCACTTAAATTATCAATTATATATTTAGGAATTGGGGTAGTCCAGTGATGCCAATTAATAACATAAAAGTCATATGAGTTAGGAATAGAATCCCTATAGTAGGGGCTTGTAGTTGTATCCCTATTTAATTCTATATAGTCTAAATCAAACTTATTTGATAAGCTAATTGAGTTTTTAATCATTAATCCAGATTCATAGATACTACAATTTGCTCTCTTAGCATTGATAAATAAGCCTCGTTTCATTCAACACTCCATCGTTTATATTCCATTTTATTTGTAACAGGACTTAATACTAAATTTGATTGATAGAAATCTTCATCAATATATATATCATTGAATACAATTCTATGAATAGCTCTATAATTAAATGATTTTAGCCAGTCAGACTGTACATGATCTTCTTCAAGCCTCTCAATTACAATAATTTTAGGTCTCCACCTATTTAGGTCTGTACCTTTTAAAACCTCCATTTCATATCTTTCTACATCTATAGATAAATAATCTATATGATCTATCTTAATTTCATTTTCCATTAACCAATCCAAAGTTCTAACCTTTACTTTTAATTGATGAGAAAAGATTTTTTTATGTTTTTCACCACTTCTGTTATCTAAACGAAAATCAATTAAACCTGTACCAGCAGCCTCCCCAACTATTTCGTTTGCTGTAAAAACAAAAAAATCAGCATCATCTTTATTCTCTGGTCCACAGGCATATTCATATACATTTTTTCTAAGTTCTTTTAGTTTAGATATACATGATGGGTTTGGTTCTATACAATGAACATCCCAACCCCCCTCTTCAAGTAACCAACTGTTACTTAACCAAATAGGATCATATGCACCAATATCAACACAAATTCCTTTGAAATCTGGAGGAAATAATGTTAATACATATTCAGCAATTCCTTCAGAATAATTGGGATTTAGGGTAAAGTCAAGTAGCCTTTCTTTTTCATCATGGTATCCACGATATGTTTTTGCTGTTGGAGATAAACTTCCTTGTCCTAAGATTTCATCTATTTTTCTTATTAGTAAATTTCTTCTTGCATTCATCCGTTGTGCTTCTTCAGCAGCTAATAATCTATCTTTTGATGACAAATCAGGACACATTATATTATCTTGACTCATATAACATTTCATACTAGTTGTAACTAGTTCGTCAATTAAAAATCCTATACTTTTTTGTGAGATATCCAATTTCTTACCTCCAAATATAACCAAAAATCATATGATTACTTTCTTCACTTTATTAACTCACTATGAATTTCTTTTGTATCTTCCCATAGTTTGAAATCATATTGCTGAGTTTCAAAAATAACTTTTTGTACCTTTTCCGATAAGTCAGAAAAATGTTTTTTATTTGTTGATACGTTACTATTTTTATATTCTCCAATATCTTCCCAATCTAATAATTTAGATAATAATTTGATATCACTATCGAATGTTTCAGTAGTACCCACAAAG
>CBFCXS010000055.1:0-5615 GCA_965602085.1 Candidatus Woesearchaeota archaeon | reverse complement strand
CATAAGATTCAGTTATGCTACTGCAAAAAATGAAATTATCGAAGGTATGAAAAGAGTTAAAGAATTTGTTGAAGGATAAACAACCTCTCGTCTTCCACAGAGTTAATCCCGTGATACTGTTTGGAGCATAACTCAATACAAAATCCTAGTATCATTTACTGGTTAAAAAATAACCTATATTTGAATTTGACAAATAAATGTTCAAATAATTGCTTTCCTATATTTTCAAAATAATTACCATCCCCAATATCTCCTTTCTCACTCCTTGTCCTTTTGAAGTTAATCTCATCTTTTAAGTGACCGGATTGCTTGAGTGCATTTAGTCTTCTATAGCTTAATTTATGATAGTACTCCCTTTGATCATATTTGGTTTCTCTAAAAGTTGCAGGATTAGAAAGTTGAATGACTTGAGCATTTTTAAACATAGTGTCAAATAGATCATCAAAATCAGGAAACATTCCAATCTTGCTTTTGTATGTATCCAAACTATCTAAAACAAGTAGCTTATCACATTCAAGTTCAATATCTGCTCCCATTAATATTTCATAAATAAGTCTTGCAGAACAGACAATTATATTATCTTTGAATTTTTTTTGCTTCTGTTCGATACTATGTAGAAGATTAAAATCACCAAAATTTCTATTGAATCTTAAAAAAGGGATAGCTGTAGTTATTTCATTTCTAAATGCTTTAAAATGAAAATTAAATTTTTTATCATTGGCTTTATATGGTTCTACTTCCAATCCAACTCTATCAGTATATTCATACCATTGAGTATCATCCAAATCAAAATTATAAAAATCTTTATTGTCCATAAGGTACAGTTCAGGACAAACAATTTTCATTTGAACTTCCCATTTTCCTTGTAATGCCCTTCTTAAATTAAAAAATGTATCAATCAGGGAAGTCATAACACCATCAATGGTTGACTTGTAGTAATGTAACACTAACAATTTAATATATCTCTCCTATTCTTTTCATCTATTTCATCATCTCCACCACAATATAATTGACAAGCAAAATTTATCATATATTTGGGATGTTGTACTAAACAACCTTTCTTTGGATGAGGTTTTAATTCTTCTATGTGAACAGAAGAATCATTCATATGTTTAAATGCAAACTTAAACATTTTTGATTCTACTATTTCATCTAATGGAGTATTCATAACATCTATTATATCTTTTTCTTTTTCATATAACTCTGTCATTGGATTATTCGGGTATGCTCTTTCCTCAAATCCAAAATGACATTTGAGATAACAGCAAGGCCAAACCTTTCCATATACGTCTATGTAGACCCTTTCTCCATGATAAAATCTACAATTAATATCTTCATGAATATTACTACTCATTAAAATATCTTCTTTTGTTTTATTATACTCTTTTTTTGGTCTTTTGTATTTTTTATTATAGTATCTTGAGTTAATTATCCATGTTCTTGAGCATCCCAAATTTTTTGATATCATCTTGATCAATTCTGCTTGATGTTCATTATGTCTGAACAAGATCATTTGCCATACAGCATTTCCTCCACCTTTAATAAATGCTTTCATGTTTTCAATAACATTGAACCAATTAGTATTTCGATAATATTCATGAGCAATTCTAAGACCATCTAAAGCAAATATAACTTGGTCTCCTTCAGTCATTTTTTGACCCAAATCATACCACCAATTCTTATCAAATCTATCACCATTAGTATTCATCTCAAATCTACTGCCAGATTGCTTAATCATCTCTATGATAGTACCTATTTCAGGATGAAAAATAGATTCCCCTCTATTGCAACAAAGTTGTATATCTCTTACTCCTTGATCTAAGATTTTTTTAATTCCTTCAACGGGAAAATCAACATTGCCCTCTTTTCTTCCTGCTCTTTTTAATTCTTCCCTGAAGCAAAAGTAACAATTACTATTGCATCTAGTGGTAAGTCCAACTTGAACCATCATAGCAGTTCCTCATCTACTATGTCTTCAAAAGTAGCTTTGCACTTCTGATTGCATCTAAATAATTTTTTATGGTTTGTTTTGATATGCTTGTAGTATCTTGAATTCATTATATCTGAAAATGAATTATCACGTAAATTAATTGATTTAGGGTCTCTCTTATATGCAATCAAATGTTGGAGATTATGTATATCTTCATAGAAATGTTGTTTAAAATTTCCTTTATAATCATCATCTGCCATAAAGCAGCAAGGTCTTATCTCTCCATCAACTGTTAAATAAAAACTTGGTTTACTTAAAAAAACACATTTTATTTCTGTATTCTCTTTACTCATTTCATGTCTTGTCTTTGCTCCATCCGGTCTTTGTAATATAGAATTATACTCTCTTGATTTTCTAATCCAAAACTTTTCACTGCCCATAAATCTAACTAATTCTTTTATTGCATCAACTTGATGTTCATTATGCTTGAATTTAAGAAATTGACAGATACTTTTACCACCTACTTTATTAAAAGCAGTTATGTTTTTAACAATTTTATTAAAATCTGTACCTATTCTATGTAGTTTATGAGTGTCTTCCAATCCATCTAAAGCATAGATAATAGCACCTTGACCATTTAATAATTGAGCTAAATGAATCCACCAAAATTCATTATGAAAAGAAGCATTAGTATGAATCTGAATCCATGTTTTAGCATTAGCTCTTATCCATTCTATCAACTCAAAAAGTTTCGGATAGAATATAGCATCTCCTTTGTTGCCTAGTAGCAGAGCAACACTAATTTCATTAAAGGGAAGTTTCTTTATAACTTCAATATCTAAATTCTTTGGCTTAAATGCCATGTTAGTTCTGTTGCAAAATGGACATTTAGCATTGCAGTATGAAGTAGTTTCTATATCTACGAATTGATAAGACATGTTTCAATATGCTCCATTATTTCATCATCTTCTTTTAACCAAAGACTAGGCCAATCATTTAATGTATCTTGATATCTATAATAGCCACCTGATTTCATCTCAAGTCCCTTATCATAGTAATCAAGTTGCTTGCCATAATATTCAGTTTCAGGTATTAGTCTTGGAGTTGCATCAGTTCCATCTTTATATGGAATATAGATAAAACAATGAAATAAACTCATGAAATCTTTAACAGGTGGAACTATAAGATGAACCATGTCTAAATCTTTAAAATAAGAGTAGTATTTTTCATTTTTATGTCCGGTATATGCTCCAAATGACACATGCTTATAACCAAAAGTTTCAAAAAGTTCCATCATCCATTTTTTAGGAAATCTTCTTTCTATCAATGATAAATTCAACATGAAATCATACTTGCCTGTAGGATAGTCCCTCTGTTTGAAATTATCGAACAGTATTTTTTTCCTATATGGCAACCAATCACACCGAACACCATAATCAAAAATTCTTTCATCTGCTAGAACAATATGATTTTTGTAATACTTATTTTGTTTCGGATGAATATCTTTCCAATCTCCTAATCCAATATACCATTTTGCAGCTTGGATGTTTCCATGCTCTAAAAACCAATAGATAGCAGAATTAGTAGGGCAAATAAGAACATCAATCAATGGTGGGTCTCTATATAATTTTCTTCGTTTATACTTAATAACCTCAATGTCCTTATAAGCTTCAGGTTCAATTCTTTCATACTTGTCTTCTAATAATGCAATGACTTCAGATTTTAAATGATTAGTTATGCATCTCCATTTAACATCACAATCCCTAAATACTCTTTTGACTATGCAGTAGTATTCAAAATTGTCAAAAAATCCTCCATGTACTATGCATTCATCGTACATAAGAAAGTAGATTAATTTCTTCTTCAATTTCTATTCTCCATGCACCATAAAGTTTTTGAAATCCATATTCTTTTAGCATTTTTATTAGAGCAAAAGGCTGTTCATAGTGAGGAAAAGCATAATGAATAGGTCTCATATGTAGATATTTATTGAACCATTCAAGCATATCTTCTATATCTTTTCTCATTTGATCATGAAGGTTATAGTACTTAATATGATTATGTCCATGTCCACCTACGATAATAGTAGCTTCATCATCAATTAAATCCCAAAGTTCACTTACCCTCATATAATTTTCTCTGTTTTCAGTTTGTCTAAAATCTTCTAAAGCTTCAAAACAATCAGGAAATTCTTGAAACTCATCATTATTCCATTTTTTTCTTCTTTCCCCCTCAATGCCTATTAAATTTGTTGATATAAAAAATATCTTTTCGGTCTCTAATCGTCTAATGATAGGCCAATAAAAATATTGACTAAATAGACCATCATCAAATGTCAATTTGTAAGTATCCAATCTAAGTTTTAAGAAATGTTCTTCTTTAACACTATGGATAGTGAGAGTCTTCATATCAATTCCCTTATTATCTCATCATCTTTTGTCAGATACCTATCAAGTAGACCATTTTCAATTACATCATGATATCTATACCAACTTCCGTCTTTTACTTCATACGGATTATGATATATAATTTGTTTATTATAGAATTTACACTCTAGGAAAAGTCTTGGATGTGGATCAAACCACATATCAGCATGATAGTACAAGTAATGAGTAAACCATTCAAACATATTATTCATTGGTTTGGTCTTGCTCTTAAAATACATCGGTCTTGGTAAATCGGGAAAGGTATCTTGAACTTTAAGATAGTTTTCATTATTTGGAGTATTTACATAAGTACCTGTTTGTACATTTTTAAGGTCTCTGTAATTATTGAAATAACATTTCATTTTATAAGGAATGTCTTTATAATGAAATGGCATCTCTCCATAGTAAGTCACATTGTATAATGACTTGTCATAAAAATAATCTGACAGTTCTGTATATTTTTCAGAAATCACCAATATTTTTTTAGCATTTAATATCCCTTTTGTATTTTTGATGGTTACATAATCTAATACCAGAACAGTATCAAATTTAAGACTTGGCAACTCAAATTTTGATGCACAAATTATATTAGAATCTACTAATTTACAAACATGATGATCTAAAATATATTTTTCGATCATTATGTTCTTGATCTCATTAAGAAATAATTTGGTTGATTTGGTTTTGGTTGATTTGGTTCCGATAACGAGAACTAAATTTAAATCTGAATTGTATTCAACAGCTTGCAGAAAGTATTCTATGGCATTTATTAATGAACCTGTCAACCTAAAACTTGGTGGTTTGTAAAATAATATGGCATTCATATAATCTCCCCTTGTATGAATTCAGACAGATTTTTGTACTTGTCTCTGCAAAAATTAAATTCCCAATTATTATCAAAAACTTTTTTGTAAAAGGGTTTCCAGACTTCAGCCCTTAGAGGTTGATCCTTGTTCATACTATCAATAGATGGATTAAATTTTTCATGCCAAGTGATAACATCTTTTATATCATCAATTCCATCTTTATGATTCCTTTCGATTTTTGGAAAAATAATAGTTCTTCCTGCTTGTACAGCTTCTAGTACAGAATGAGGAAATGGGTCTACAAAGAATTTTGAGGTAGGATAAAAATAATGAGAGACATGAGAAAAGAAGTCAATATTATTATTGGTGTGATAAAAATTTTTGACATGGGGATGGTTTTCTATTTTGGGAGAAGGGTCTCCCATAATTGCTACATTAACTTTATATTTGATG
>CBFCXS010000054.1:0-5645 GCA_965602085.1 Candidatus Woesearchaeota archaeon | reverse complement strand
GCATTATTGTCTGTTGGAATCCTAAGCAAATTCCTAAATATAGTCCTAAGTTTATACAGAATCCAGATCAAAATTTAATCCTGTATGATATGGAGTTATTTTTTAACAAAGTCAAACCTGTTGATATCACTAATATTAAAAACTATTGACATTTACACTTATATGTGATAGAGAAGGAATAATAGGGGATAACTATGGCTACTCTCAATTTAACAGCTTCCGAATTTTCTGATATCGGTATGATTTGGTTATTTGATCAAGTAATGAATCCTGATCAAATTCAAAATGATGCAATGAAAGAATTTATTCAGAAGCATAGTTCAAAGATAAAAACTCCTTTAATGAAGTACTACCTTGATAGTACGGGTGAAACCAGAATAAATTATAAAAGAATTAAAGGAGTATTTGATGGGTCTAATCAAGCAGTACAACAAATTAGGATTGGGCCAGATGAAAAAATTGAAAAGATAAAAAAAGGCAAAGAAGGAATCATAAAAAAAATTATAAAGAAGATACTTGCCAAAGAGCAACTTACAATCGAAGATGAATTAATATTAAAAAATGAGTTAAATGAGTTAAGTGAATATCAAGAAAGGAGTGATATTTAAGGGGGATTAATAATGGGTGAATTAGCAGGTAATTTTAAGGATAGTCCTGAAGGGCAAATAGCAAAAGATACAGAAAATAAAGCAGTAGAACCACCTGAAGGAAAAGTTGCAACTCATGTACCTGATTGTTTTGCAGATGCAGAAAACAGTAGAGATAAACTTCCTGTTTTCAAGGTAGGACATGGAGAATTCTATCAGAACATGAATTATGGTAGACAAAGAATCAGATTTAAAAGTGGTACTGATGTTCAAAAATTTATGCAAGGGAGCAAGTATAAACAGTCATTTTGGATTCAACATGATAAGGATGGATATATGCGTAAAATAAAGTAGAAAAGTCCTTAGAAGGAGTGTTAAATGGAAACTGTGGACATAGGAACAAATACAACTTTATTAATTGATTTCAATAATCTTGCAATAAGGGGATATTTCGGAGCTAAAGAGATAACAGAAGACCCTGATAATATTCAATGGGGTCTTTGGAGATATAATGTTTTTAACTCAATATATCAATCACTTTGGCATATTAAAAGTGTTCAGGAAGTAATTATTGCAGTTGATGATATAAATTCATGGAGAAAAGCAGCATACAAAAGATATAAGGAGTCAAGAAAGAAAAAGAAAAAAAATTCAAAGGTTGATTGGGATACACTCTATGCAATGATGAATGACTTAGCTTCAGAGCTAAAGCATTACATGCCTTTTAAAGTCTTGAAAGTAAAATCTGCTGAAGCAGATGATATAATTGGAATATTAACTCCTAAGTTAAAAAATCCATGTGTCATAATTGCAAGAGATGAAGATTACTTTCAATTATTTGGAAAGAAAAAAAATTTAAGAGTATATGACCCGATTTCACAAGTCCTTTATAGTCCAGATGATTTTGAAGACATAAAGGATTTTTTATTACAACTTATCTTTTGTGGACAAGCAAAAGATGATATTCCAAATATTATTACTCCTAATGATTGGGGTCTGACAAAACTTACTGAAGGTAAAAGAAGACCTGGTTTTGGAGAAAAAAGCTTTGATAAAATAAAGCATGATATAAAAGGCTTTATAAACAAAGGACACACAAATAAAATCTATGGTAAAGTTGATTTGCATCAAACTTTAAAAAGAAATAGACTCTTAATAGATTTTGATAAAATCCCAAATACTATTATAACTAGAATTATAGATTGCTATAATGCTAGCTATAATGTCCCTCCAATAGATAACATCTACCTATTCTTTGAAAAACATAAAATGAGATCATTCATAGACGATATCCATAGAGTTGAACAAAAGCTACAGATATTGTTTTAAGGGGTATCAATGGCTGAACCAGAAGCACAAGAAGAAAAAAGAATTATAGAAGTCACCATTGGATTTAATGTCAATAAAGAAGAAATAGAATATATTAAATCAGATTTTTTTGATGATGCATATGGCTATAAAGACCCTACCGGATATACAGCTAAATTAATCCAAATGGGACTAGAAAAATGGATAAGAGAAAAGATAGGTATATTTTGTCCTGAATGTGATGCTGCATTAGAAGAAGATTGGATATATTGTCCAAGTTGTGGATGGAATTCAAGTGATGAAGAATGATAATTTGAAGAATGATAATTTCTTATCTGATATCGAAAAAGATATTAGTGGAGATTGGAAACAAATTCAAACTGATCTTCAAACTCAAGAGAAAAGAGAATTTCTAAAAGAAAATCCTGAAGTACCCAATATTTCTTATAAAGATTTTTATAGATTAATAGTTGATATTTTTTATTCATTTAGAAAGGATAGAGATGGATATGATGGATTTTATTTGAGAGTAATTCATATCTTGGAAGATGTATTTTTTCGTAATTTTAGAATGAATGATAGCAACAGAAAAATGCCAAAAGCATTTGAACAGGTATGGGATATTTTTTGTGATCATTCAGAGTATAAATTTGCTACTTCACTTTGTAATAGATGTAATGCACGATATGATATTATATACAAAGAGGAAAGAAATTTTCGTTTTTATGTGCCTAGAGGTAAAAACTATGGAACAATAAAAAGAAGTTCGATTGAAGTTCATTGTCCTTTATGTAGTTACCTTATATGTAGTTTTATGGGGGCTGAACTAGTTGGTATGTATCAGCATAAAAGAAAGGAAGAATAATGAAAACTGTTAGTGAAATAAAAGCAAAGATAGAAAAAATAGAAAGTGATGATAGACTAAAAGGAAAACCTGCTTTAGTTCATATTAATGCACCTTTAGCCTTGATTCAGTGTTCATTGCAAACTCAAATAGATATACTAAAATGGGTATTAGATAATGATGATGGGTAATTTCATATTATCAGGGAAGGGGGCATGAGTGAGAATTCAAATTTAATTTTTAAAAAAAGATATGCAATAAATGAAGAAGAAACATGGGAGCAATTATCAGTAAGAGTAGGAGCAGGTGGAGCACAAGTAGAAACAGATTTCAAAAAATGGACTGATGAATTTGCTGCTGATATTTTTAACATGAGATTTCTCCCCGGTGGGAGAATCCTTAGAAACGTAGGAAGACCAAGAGGGACATTATTTAACTGCTACGTGGAACCACTAGAAGATTCAATGAGACAGATTGGATTGTTTCAGATGAATTGTGGGGTTCTTTGGTCGGAAGGAGGTGGAGTAGGATGTAATGCATCCTTTTTAAGACCGGAAAATGCACCAATTATTCAAAAAGGTGGAGAATCTTCAGGGCCAATATCCTTCCTCAAATGGGCTAATGCAGGTGCTAATTGCATCAAAACAGGGGGATCAAGACGTGCTGCTGCATTAGCAATGATGAATGTCTCTCATCCCGATATCATAAAATTCATAAATGCAAAATTAGTTGATGGTGAATTAAACTGCTTCAATATTTCTGTTGGAGTTATTGAAGAATTTTTAGAAGCAGTTGAAGAAGATGGAAAATGGAATTTAACATGGAAAAACAAAACATGGAATACAGTTAGAGCAAGAGAAATTTGGGATTTAATTCTTTCCAACATGGTCAATGTTGCTGAACCTGGCCTTATCAATTGGGATAATTTAAGATCAAATAACTCCTATTATTTCGATCCTATCATTTCAACAAATCCGTGTGGAGAAGTACCATTAGGTGGTCATGGGGTTTGTTGCCTTGGAAGTCTAGTCCTACCTAATTTCATTACTGGCACAAGAAACACCAATTGGCAGTTAATGGAAAAAACAGTCCATAGTTCAGTTAGATTCTTAGATAATATAATCCAGATTAACAGATATGTAATTGATGATATCAAACAAAAAGCCTTTGATGGTAGACGAATTGGTTTAGGTATCATGGGATTGGCTGAATATCTATTTACCAAAGAAGTAAAATATGGATCACCTGAAGCTAATAGAGTCATTTCAAGACTCATGGAAAACATTAGAAACTATGCTTATGATGCTTCAATAAAATTAGCAGAAGAAAAAGAACCATTCCCAAAATTTGATACAAAGGAGTATTCCAAAGCACATTTTATAAAAAGTTTACCCGTTCCATTGAGAAGGGCAATTAAAAAACATGGTATCCGAAATGTTACCATTATGGCAGTTGCTCCCACTGGAACCATCTCACTCCTACCTGAAGTAACCTCAAGTATTGAACCATTACCGTTTAAAGCCTATATGAGACATGATGAAGTAAGTGATAGAGCTTATATTCATCCTATCTACCAAAAAATTATAATCAATAATGAAAAAACTCCTGATTGGTATGTTGACTCTACAGATTTATCTCCACAAGATCATTTCGAGACCCAAGTGAATGTTCAGAAGTATCTTGATGGAGCAGTATCTAAGACAATTAACTGTCCAAAAGGGTTTAAAGTAGAGCTATTGAGTGAATTACTCCTTGAATATATAAGAGACCTTAAAGGGGTTACATTATATGTTGATGGATCAAGAGAAGGGCAAATATTAAATCCAATAACCAAAAAAGAAGCAAAAAAATATCTAAATGAAGGGAAAATAATAGAAGAACAGATAGAACAAGAATGTGCTACAGGAACATGTGAAGTATAAGGAGTGTGATGAGAAAAGTTGTATCTACCGTGGAGGGATTTACTTTCTTTATTGGTGAAAAAAAATTAAAAAATGATCAAGGCAAATATATAGGAAAAGAAGACTATTGTTATTATTTCGAAACAGGCAAGCAAATGTCTGGTTCAAAAATAGCTGAATCTCTTAAGATTTCAAGAAGTGCTGTATCCCAATCACTGAAAAGATCATTAAGAACTATATATCATGTTTTAAAAAAAAGGAATAAATTACTATCACCTGTAGAAATAATGCTGTTAATGACGGAAATACTTGAGATTGAAACAGAAGCACAATATATTAAGCTTTTTAATATGTTGCCGACTAAAATAAAGGGAGAAGTTTGTAAAGATGCATTCAGAGAGTTTAGAGAATCAAGACAGTTCTATAAAAATTAAATTGTGTACCCTTTGTTTTAATTGTAAGAAAAAAAGTAATAAAATATATTGTAAATTGGGAGTATGGAAAGAAGTAGATAATGGCAGATCAATTTTATATACTCCATATGATTTTGGTTGTAATCAATGGGAAGAATAAATGGATTTACAATTTGTCACTCAATTTATGTTACAGCATTTTGAACAAACTATAGTTAGTAGAGGGGGTACTCACTTTCTAGCCAGATGTTTGCTTTGTGGAGATAGTAGAAAAAACAAATATAAGAAACGATTTAATCTTGATTATAACAATGGTGTTCCTGGCTATCATTGCTTCAATTGTGGTAAGAAAGGAAATTTCATTGAAATATATTCGATTGTAAAAGGCATTAGTTATGATGATGCTAAAGAAGAACTTTATAAAAAAACATGGCAAGATAAAGAATTAAAGGATAAGTTAGAAAAATATCATGATAAAATTCGAAATCCTAATTTAATTAAACAACCCGAAGAAGAAAATTTTAATTGGATACAAGATAAGAGTTTTACTATCCATGATGAAGAAAATAGATATGTTAAAGCATTAAAAGCT
>CBFCXS010000053.1:0-5681 GCA_965602085.1 Candidatus Woesearchaeota archaeon | reverse complement strand
TATCTGCAAGATTGCCCTTTTTTCCGAATACATTAGTTAAAGCAACACCTTCTGCTCCTAACTTAACAGCAGAACGAACTTTTTGAGCTAGTCTTGAAGCTACGGATTCATATGCTTCCCAATGATGAACTATGTTCTCATTAAGAGTTAGTGGAGCAAGAAAAAGAAACTCTGAATTCAAATCTATTGTAGATATATCTCCTTGTGCTTTAGTAAATTGGTCTAATATCTTTTTAGGTTTCATTGAAATCCAAACACTACCAGATTCTTTTGTTCCTGCATTATTAGCCCAAGGATTTAATCCTAATGGTCTTTGATATATGACTTCTCCACGATTTTCTATGTTTTTTCTTGTATTTTTTCCTTTTCTAGTAGCCATTAATCAAAATCTCCACCATAATTTTTAACATCCATGATATAGTTGTCAAGTTCATCTGGAATTTGTTGTGTGTCTATTCCCCCACCACCACCTGCTGCTTGTTTTTGATTACTAGCTATAGTTGTGACTGCATTTAAAGTACCTTCATTTGCTTTTGCTGCTTTTTCTGTTGCTTTTGTTCCTTCTTCTACTTTATCTTTTAACTCCTTTTCTTCTTTTTTTCTTGCATCTATTCTTTTCTTTTCATATTCGTTAGCCATATCAAGTGGAGATTGAACAGTTTTCTTAAGAGGTTCAATTCTATCCATTTGCATACTCTGTAATCCACCTAAGAGTGCATCTTTTTTTGGCAACCAATCAGGAATTATTGATGCTATCCATTCTACTGCTCTATTCCAGAAATCAGCAAAGAAGTTAATAACTCCTGCTATGATAGGTTGAATAGCTTCCATTAATGGAGTAATCCATTTTTCGAATCTTCCCCTCAATCCGTCTAATACACTACTAAAACCACCTTTGATTTTTTCCCAAAAAGTTCCTTCAGTACCCATAAATCCTTCAATGAAATCCATTAAAGGAGCAAGAGGATTGAAATCTGCAAGAAAATCGAATGCAACATGTATCCATGCCATCATTTTATCAGCTATACCGTCTACTTCAACACCAAACATCCCTAATATTTTTTCTACAACCCATCCGAAAAACTTAACAGGAAGCTCTATAAAGCCCTCTAATGCTGCCCACAGTCCACCTTTAACTTTTTCGAATAGTGACCCTTCAGTTTCAGAAAAGCCCTTTATAAAGTCGATTATAGATAGTAATATAGTGACAGGCCATCCTAACCATTTCAATCCAAATTTTAATCCTTTAAGTAGTCTTCCTAAAATAGGAAATTTTTGCATAACTTTCCAAATTTTTACAAAAATTCCACCTTTACCTACAAAAAATGCCCTTACACCTTTTTCTATTGCTTTAAATACCCTAGAAAATTTAAATGCCTTCCACATTAAAGCAATAGACATTAATTCACCTTTTAGCCATGCACCAAATGCTGCTGCTGCAAGGAATAAAGCAATACCAAGTGCAGCTATCCAACCTGCTCCACCTTTTTTCTTCTTAGTTCCCTCTAACCAATCTAACTTCATTTGTTTCAGGTTAAGAGCATACATTTTATCAAGGGTCTTAATCATCTTATTTGCCCATGCAGGAGACCTTTTGAAAAGGAATATGAATCCTCTTGCAAACCATCCGAAAAATCCCTTCACAGAATCATATATAGACCCTAATAAACCAAACCATTCAGATTCTTCACCAAATAATCCAAGAAAATGAGACTTTATTTGACCAAAAAAATTGGTTAAATTTTGTTTTATTCCATTAAAAAGTCCTACTACAGCAGTTTGTAATCCTTTACCTGCTTTAGTGAATATCCCACTTACAGATTGAGCTATGCCCATAAATTTACTAGCTTGATTTTCTTTCTTTTTTATAAATTTACCATTTTCATCTCTTTCTCTTTCTACAAAAGCTCTTTGCTTCTTTTGGTTTTCTTCTGCTTGTTCTCCAACATCAAACCATTTGTTAATAGCTTCACGTTGTTTCTCATTCATATTCTTTGTTTGAGCAGAGTTGCCCATATAGAGTTTGAGCATATTAACTGCTTCATCTACTGTCTTATTGAGCTTTTTTAATTCGGTATCAGCAGTTGCCATCAGCTTTTTCCCTTACCTAGAGCTTTTGTTTCTTCTTCCATTTCTCTCATAAAGATATTTATGAAAATTTCTCTTTCAAAATCAGGCATCAAATTACTGTCTGATAATGAAATATTACATTTTCTGGCTAGTAAATATTGTTGCTCTAAAATATTTTTTAGAGACCCCCACAGATTGATTATCCAAAAAAACTTTTTTGAATTGGTATTTCTTGAGTGTACTTATATTTGCAATGGACACACTCTACCTTGCTTTCTAACTTCCATCCAAACTCCATCTCATCAAGTTTGTCTTTGATTTTATCCATTTCCTGAATAGGTATTTGTTCTATAAAATACATCCTATCCTTCATTGATATGTTTTCATCTAAACCATTCGGTGTTTCTATTTTATCTATTGCACATGCATGAAAAAGAACTTGAAACATATACCCCTGTTGTGAATCTGACATGGTTTTTTTAAAATAATGAGGTTTCATTTCTTCTTGAATATCTTTTCTTTTCATATATCTTAGAGCAACTTTTATATTATTAGATAGTTCTACTGTAGTATTTAATTCTGCATCTAATTTTGCAAGTTCAAGTTCATTTAAGTCTACTCTATTTAATGATTGAGAATCACATTCGGGACATTTTATTTGAAATTCAATTATTTCACCTTTTGTCTTTTTTCTAATTTCAATTAGTAAGAATAATCTATCATAAATATACAACTCCATGATATCAAACCCTTCAGACAAAACACTTGATGATATTAAATCATCAAGTGCCTGTTCTTGAATTACATAATTTGTCTCATTCTCATATGTTAAAAGTTTTTTTATCTGACCTGTTGATACAGGCTTGAACTTAACTATTTGTTTACTCCCCGGTAACTCACACTCAAAATCATATACATTAACAAAATCATAAAACTTAGGCTTTTCTTCCGACATATTTTACCCCCTTACACAGTTTAAAAATTTTATCCACCTGTTTCATTAAATTCTAGTTCATGATAACTATATGTAAAAGTAACATCAAATGTTACTACTTCAGTAGATGAGTAATCCATTGCCATTTGTGATACTTCTTTAGGCCACGCATCATGAAGGGTAAACTCAAGAATGACTTGTCCTTCATATCCAACCATTTGCAATCTTTGATCTGCCATAAAAACATTATGAGTAGAATAAAAATTGGTTTTAGGATCATGACATTTATTAGACCATCTTTCGAAAGTCTTTCTAATTTTAGCATCCAAGTCAACATTAAAAGTGACTACAACATCAGTATATGTGTGCTTGCCAGGAAATTTCCAATCAAAACCTTGCCAATTTAAGGTTACTTCTTCAAGAGCAGTTGAAGGCATTTGAGCAGTTTTTACTAAATAAATAGCTTGTTGAGCATTCACATCTGCTGCTACTGCTACAGGCCATTGAGGTTGATAGTAAAATAAACTAGTCTTTGCTCCATCTCCAAAATTTGCTTTGAATGCTTCTATGTTAAAGGCTCTTACATCTGGCATTTTCTTATCTCCTTATTTCTCTTTTTATCCTAATTTATCTTTAGATAAATCATATTTTCCTATGCTTCTTTTATCAACTACTAAATCCACCATTTTAGAATTAGATGGTTTTTTCTTTTTAGCTTGTTCGAATGCATCAGAACTACTATTTGCTTTTATTTCGACAACATCAATTCTATTTCCACCTGAATCATAGTAAATCATTCTATAATTTTTTCCTTCAACCATCCCTTGAAGGTCTTTTACTAATTCAGGAATTACTTTTTTTGCAACAAATTTTGCATCATTGACTTTTGTTCTAAGTAATGATTCAAATTCTTTTTGAACTGTTCTTACATTAATTTTATCATTCGGTATGTTGGAATATACTGTTTCCTGTAATTCCTCTACAGTTATTTCATCTAAAATGTTATCTTTTAAATGAAATCCTGCAAATACAAGCTTATATGGCCCTTCATCCAAAAACTTTTGTAATTTCATTTCAATCTCTCCTTAAAATGAGGGGAGTAAACTACAACTCCCCCCTCATTGCTTTTTATTGTGGAGTACTTGCAGCAACTAATTCTGTAAAACTTGCCCCTGTTTTGGTAGCTATAAGATTAAGAACAATAAATTCTGCTGTTCTGGTAGGTTTGATATAAATATCACACCATAGCTCATTTCTATCAATTCTTTCAGGAGTATTGTTTCTTTCGTCACATACAATTAGGTAATCAAATACACCCCTTCTTGCCACCACATCTCTTAAGAAAGGATCAATCATGTTGATGATAGCCAATCTTGTAAAAGTATCATTAGGTTCAAACAGGAAGTATTTTAAAGCAGTACTTACTGATTTGCCGATTATGATAAAAAGTCTTCTAACATTGATTCTGTTAAATGCTGAATTTTTATCAAGCATATTCTTTTGGCCCCAAATGACTTTCCCTTGCCCTGGGAAACTCACAATTGGATTCATACCATTTTTATAAAGAATATCTCTTTCACCCTTAACAGGATTCCATGCAAGTTTTCTAATATTGCCTAGAATAGCTCTGTTTAATCCAGCAGGAGCAAACCAAGGTTCACTTACCTCATCCGTATTGGCATAAATTCCTGCAACATGCCCTGAAGCAGGTATCCATCTATGTTTTGAATTCCATTTGTCATAGACATTTAGCCAATTGGTATAGGTAGCAATATAGCTACTGTTTTCGTTCAGATTAAATGTAGTATGAGTACCTAACCTATAATCTCTACAATCTGTAGCTTCATTGCCTTTATTATTGACTACTAAAGACTTTGGAACATCCAGAACTCCTACTGCATCTGCCCTACCTTCACAAATAGTTTGGATTGATTGTTTAACAGTAGTAGATTTATTTGAATCAATGAAGATATTAACATCAATGTATTCAGCATCACTATATAGCTCATAAGCTTCTATAATATCTCCATCAGCTACGATATCCCCTTGACCTCTAATACCACCACCCAAATTAACATAATCTGGCATTCCTAATTTTTGAAAGTCTTTATTCTTAAATGCTGCTGTAGTAGCAACTCTAATATATTCTGAATTATCATTAACCCAATTTTCAACAAATATATTAGCCCCCGTATCATCTATTGCTGTTGGGTCTGAACTTACAAGCATTGTTTCAACTACTTCATAAGGTACGGGATTGTTATTGATATTGGATTGTTTTGCAGCTTTTACGACAATCAAGAATTGCTTATTATCGGAAAATGCAGTATCTACTTCTTGATCAATATCATCATATAAGGTAGCTGATATTCCAAGAGTTGCTGCTGCTGTCCCTGCTCTTACTCCATTATATGTGTCTCTACCGACAATGGCAATTTGAACATAATTTCCCCATTCACCTCTACTTTTTGCAATGAAAGCCATTTCAGAACCATTTTCAGGTCTTCCAACATCAAATGTGGTATCTTCATTTCCGAATTCATCGGGGTCTTGTGAATCCAAATCTGATAGTTGATATCCATTACCTGAAGTATATTGAGTAAATGTTCCCCCTGATGTTACTGTTCCATATGCCCCTGAAAAGGTAGCACTTGGAGCTAGAACTCTTGTACAATAC
>CBFCXS010000052.1:0-5700 GCA_965602085.1 Candidatus Woesearchaeota archaeon | reverse complement strand
GAACTGGATGAGCTTGACGAACTTGAACTTTCAGAACTGGAACTGGAACTGGAACTTTCAGAACTGGAACTACTTGAACTACTTTGGCTTGAACTTGACGAACTTGAGCTTTCTGATGAACTGGAACTGGAACTACTCACACTTGAACTTGATGAGCTTGAACTTTCGGAGCTAGAAGACGAACTGGAACTTGAACTCACAGAGATTGATGAGCTACTTGAGCTTTCTGATGAACTGGAACTGGAACTAGAAGAACTCAAAGAACTTGAAGACGAACTGGAACTGGAACTCAAAGAACTTGAAGACGAACTGGAACTGGAACTCACAGAGCTTGATGAACTTGAACTAGAAGAACTTTCGGAACTTGAAGACGAACTGGAACTGGAACTCACAGAGCTTGAGGAACTGGAACTGGAACTTGATGAGCTAACGGAACTGGAACTGGAAGATGAAGATGAGCTTTCAGAGCTTGATGAACTGGAACTGGATGAACTCAAGGAACTGGAAGATGAAGACGAACTCACAGAACTGGATGAGCTTGAGCTTGAACTTGAGCTACTGAAACTGACAGAGCTACTTGAAAAGGAACTTAAACTAAAACTTGAGGAACTTAAACTTGAACTTGAAATTGATTGTGAGGAAGAACTAGACGAACTTGACCTGATTTGAATTTCAAAATATAACCCATCCCTATCAGAATAAAAATTAGTATTTTTAACTTCAACTGTAAAATATAATTCTTCTTCTTGAGAATAAAAAATGTTATTGCTTTGAACTTCAACACTAAAATATAACTTCTCTGTATCACCATCTTTAATTATCATTTCAACACGTATCTATTACTAATACCTTTGTGCAATGATTGGCTACATCTCCACCATCCTTTTGTAATTCCCAATAAAGATCATACTCAGCAGCACTTGCCGTAACAGTTAGACCAACTTGAGTATATACTTTATTGCCATCAATACTAGCAAGAGAACGTGGAATGATAATATTATCTTTTTTAGAACCTTTTATTGTATAATATGCACCCGAAGGAGAAAGAGGTTCACCATTATCTCTCCAAACATTTATTTGGACTGTAGGTATGTCATTTTTGCATAACTCAATATAAGTTTTTTCACTCATTATCTAATCCTTTGCTTCTTCTTCTTTAACTTTGCTTTTCTTTTCCTTTCCCTTGCTTTTTTTGCTTTTGAAATTAGACCCCTTATTCCTGTTGTTACTTTCTTACTAAAATCCTTGATCAATGATTTTATCACTTCCTTTTCTATTCTATCATTAGGAATTTTTTGTAAATTCGTAATATAATAAGTAGGTGTAAAAAAATATCTTCTTATCCCATTTTTCAATTCAGGATATTTAGTCAAAACCTTTTGCCATGTAAACTTAATGCTTCCCGGCTTTTCCATCTCCTTTAACCATTTTTTCAAGAACCTTTTTCTCATTGCTCTTGGAATATAGGTAAAGTTAATTGCCTGAAAAATTCTCCACTCATGCCCCGTATTTGGATGTAACCCCTCTATAGAATACATAAAAATTATAAGAGGTTTAGGATCACGTTCAAATGCTTTATACTTAAACTTATAAAAATGACCCGACCTCATACTCACACCTTGATACTGCTTTTTATATACACGTCTTAAAGTCATTTTACTTAACTTTCAATCCAATCAGTTATTCTATTCATGGTATCCATTCCACCATGTATCTTTTTTGCAATTTTATTTTTTCCAAATTTATCTATTAGTTTTTTTGTCATTGCTTTATCTTTTTTTTGAATATGCAACCCAAAACTTGATTCTATATCCATCATCAAAAACCCACTTATTTTATCTTTATTTCCTGAAGTATATCTTTCTTTAGCTTTTTTTAGTAAAGTTGCTGCAAGTCCTAGTGGTGCATTTTTAACATATTTAGATGGATCATATTTTAGTGAATCCAATGATGGTGAATTCCCCACCGGATATCTAGTTTCTCCCAAATATTTATCTACTAAGTCCATTTTATCCCTCTATTCCTGCCTTATATTCTTCAAGAATTTGATATATCTCCATTTGATAAGCTTCAAATGACTTATTAAATTTAGTTTCAAGTTTTGATAAATTATCAACCATACTTGTTCCCCCAACATCATTTTCTAAACTATCAATTCCTTCTTTTACTTTCTTTAATGCTTTATAAAAATCCATTAAAGATTTTCTCCATGTAGACTGAATTGATGAAGCTTTTTGTCTACTTGATTTAGCTGTAGTCACTTCTACTAATGCTTTTTCTAAAAATTCATTTAGTGTACTTGGCATAATTAATTTCTCCTTTTTTTCTTATACAAAATTCCAGATTCTACCTTCAGCATCTTTAAATTCCATAATCTCATCAGGATTATCAAGTTCAACTTCCTTCTTTATACCTGCAAAATGACCTTCTGCATTAGTACCTGCAAAACTGACATAATCTTCTCCAAACATTACATCTACTCTGTCCCCAGGTCTGAAATCTCCCCACCAATTTATAAACTGAATGGGTCTTACACCCTCATATTGATCTTTCGGAAAATTTGGGTGTCCCGTTGAATAAACACTTGACTCATCAACAAACATTTCTATCTTTTTTAAAAGTTCCATTTAATAATCTCCTTACACCATCTTAGTTCTTCTATTTCTTATATTCGTTATCCTTCTTGAGGGAATTTTTTTGATCCCTTTAGCAAGTATAATGGACTTTTTATTTATAGCTACAGAAACTTTTATTGCATCATCTCTTTTTCCACTCACTACAAGAGACCTAATCATATTAAGCCAATCTTCCATAGTTGCTATAGTCCTAATAACATCATCCACATTTACTTTTGCTTGAGATAGATCAATAAAGTCTTCATTTATATATTTATCTACTAAATCCATCTTATAATCCTTGTGATTGACCATCCACCTTCTTTTTTATTCCTTTATGATATCTTTCAAATCTTTCTTTAGCTTCTTCATGAGCTAATCCCAATAAACCATATTGTGCTATATAATTTTTAAGATAAACTTCATAATCATGTTTATATGCCAACACCTCTAAGACCCAATTAAGCCTACTCTTTAGCATACTAGATTTTTTTTCAATACTTCTCAATAAAGAATACATCCCACCCTTTATAGAAGAATCAATTCTTCTCAAAACAAATTGTAAATTAGCAATATCCTTCTTAGTAATATGATTAGCAAAGTAATGCCAATCATTTTTTTCTTTACTTATTTTAGCAGGAGTACCAAAAACATTATCAAGAACATATTTCTGTAATTTCGACTTGCTGTATGTATTCATAACAGCTTCCAAGCTATCCAAAGATTCTCTGGCCCATCTATGCCCCATCATTTCAGGTTTTTGATACCATCCTTCAGGATCATATTTTATACCAAAATTATACTTACCTTTACCCTTAACTTTCGGTATTGGCTTTTTTTTTGCTTCCACCATAAATTTATCGAATTTTTTTAAATCCATTACTTCCTCCTGAATAAATCTTTTTCTGTCAGAATAACAAACTCAAATCCAAGTCTCTTACAATATTGTTCTGCTGCCTTAAATTTAGCTTGATTTATCAAAAAGATATGTTCCCTTATTAACATAGTCTTTTGACTCTTTTTGCCCCTTTTAGGCATTCTCATGTCTTTTTCGGGTTTGACTTCAACTATAAATTTTTTCTTATTCCTGAACTTCACGTAAAAATCAGGATAATATATTCTATTTCTTCCACTCGTAGGATCAAAATATCTTATTCTATGTCCTTCACTTGACCAATCAAAAACATCTTTGTTATAGTCGAACCATTCACACATCCTATATTCCCAAGAAGACCTACATATAATGGGATAGGTTCCACAATATTTTTCTGGATTAAAAGGAACATATTCTCTTTCATTCTTAGTTCTCTTATATTTTTTCATCCTATAAGCTTAAATACATTCCCGTATTCTGTTCAATCACATCATGCATCATATCTGCATAGATACCCTTTGCTTCATACTTAACCTTATAGTTCATTCCTCTTATAGAACCAAACTCAATATCATATAAATCCATTGAAGTAAGAGTAATTTTAATATAATTAATGCCTTTAGCATTTCTTCCAATTCTAAATGACAAATAATTATCTCCCCCCACAAAATTTTTTGCTCCCATCATAACTGCTGCTTTATGACCTAGTTGCTTTTTAATTGTATTGGCAACTTGCATATTAGCTTCACCAAGATATTTTTCCACTAAATCCATAACATCCCCCCTATCTATCTTGTATTTACTCTTGTAAGATCAGGAGCATTGCCTTTCCAATAAATCAAATATTTATTTCCATCATTAGTTGTACTTGTATTTGGAATTCTTTTCACAATAGCTTTCATTAACTTTGTTGCTTGTTTCTCTGTATCTAAATCATACCATAAAGCAATAGTTTCCCCACTAAGTTCCAATCCTTCAAAATCAATTGCATTTGTTTGTTTAAGAACCTTATTAACAGTTGATTTTGTAACTATTGGTTCACCAAGATATTATTCTATTAAATCCATTATCTAACTCTCCTATAAGAATTTTCTAATTCTCTTTCCTCTAGCTGTCTTTCCAGAAGTAGCCTTTCGTTTTTTCATTCGTGTCCATCTTTTATATTTAGTAGTCCTTCTGAATTTCTTAGCCTTCATTTTAATTTGTGCTCTTTTTCTTCTATACTCCATTCTTCTTTTTCTTTTATCTGAAGGTCGGATTTTCACTTTTTTAGCAGAAAAAGCTTCATCCATATCATCATCAGCTATATCATCAATGATTTCAGTTACTTCTTCAATTTGATCTTCAGATAGACTTTCAGTATTAAGATTCATAATGAAGTCCATCATCTTATCCATCATTTTAGTATCTTCATCAGGAAAATACTCATCGTTGTCTTCATCATCATTCAGATAATTCTCTAGTTTTTTTTCAATATCACTCATTTTAAACTCCTTTAATCATCTGCCATTGAACTCTGACCTTTCCTATACTTCTTACTCGTTTGACCCTTTTCAACCTTACTATCCCAACTTTTATCCACATCATCAAAAAACTTAGCTTGCTTATCTTTCGGAAGGTCTTTATAACTCTTTATTTTATATTTTTTAAGCATCTCTTTAAAAAAATCATCATATTCTCTACCACCAACTTTAGCACCTTCAGAAATCATATTTTCATGATTTCTAATTTGTTCAGCCAAATCAAAGATACTAAGTTTTTCATCTATCTTCTCCAAAATCTTCATTTTTCCTCCTGTGACCGTTTCCTTCTATGATATCTAACTTTTCGTCTACCCGTAGCAGTCTTTCCAATTCGTGCCATTCGTCCCTTCTTTATAGCCCTTTTCCTGCCTTGTGAACTCCTTGCCATTTTAGCTTTTCTTCTTTTTATAGAATTCTTATTCGTCCTATACCATTTTTTAGAATACTGATTCTTATTAGCAGCAGTCCTTTTAGCAAGTCTAGGTGTTTTGATTTCCTCAATGCCTTCTTCATCAAACTCTACTTCAAGTTCTTCAATCATATCTATAATTTCTTGAACTTGATCTTCACTAAGACTATCAGGGTCTAAATTAATGATAAAATTAGCCATTCTATTAAATAGCATTTCATCAGAGGAAAATTCATTTACCTTAGTACTATCTTTAGGTAGAATATGGTCTTCCTGTTC
>CBFCXS010000051.1:0-5829 GCA_965602085.1 Candidatus Woesearchaeota archaeon | reverse complement strand
TTGTAATTTATCAAATGATGCGAAGTATTTTGGGTGGAAGTTGGCAACTTGAGAGTATAATAGTTGTTTTATTAGGTGCTAATCTTGGATATTCTTTTTATTTAACGAGACATATAGGTAATGTGGATTCTAAATTAACTAAGCATTTAGGTGATATAAATTCTAAAATATCAGAGCATATGGGTTGGCATAAAGGAAAAGAAAATTCGCATTAATTATTTGATACCTACAATTTCTTTTATTTTTTCTCTGTCAAAACCTATGAAAATTTTTCCATCAACTTCTAGAACTGGTGTTGTGTTTTGCCCGCCTGTTTTGTTTAACATTTCTGCTTTGTTTTTTGGGTCTTTAATATCTAAGTTTTCAAAATCTATGTTGTGGTATGATAAAATATTTCTTAACATCTCAGAATAAGGTTCGCTTGAACTTGTGTAGACTTTTATTTGCATAGCTTTTTGTTTGCATTTTGGTTTATATATTTTATGCCATAATAATGTTTATATTGATTGTTTATTATGTTTTATTTATGAAGATTAAGGAATTAAAAGAAGGAAAGTTAGGTTCTAGACCTTCTTGGGATGAATATTTTCTTGGTATTGCAATCTGGACTTCTACTAGAGCTTCTTGTAAACATGTTAGGGTAGGAAGTGTTTTTGTACAGGATAGTAGAATTATAGGTACTGGTTATAATGGTGCACCTCCTGGTTTGAAAAATTGTTTGGATGTTGGTTGTAGGAAGGAGAATTTGGGTTTTAATTATGGAGAATCTATGAATACAGGAAGATGTATTGGTGTTCATTCTGAGGTTAATGCTCTAGGTCATTTGACTGGTATGATGAATGAGGGTTCTACACTTTATATAACTGTTTTTCCATGTCATACTTGCGCTAAAGATTTGTTAGCTTATAAAATAAAAAGAATTGTGTTTAAGAGCTTATATGACTCTGATGAATTTAAGAGAACTTTGGAATTGTTTAAGGAAGCAAAAGTAAAAGTTGAGCAATTGGATATAAGTTTTAAGAGGTATGTAGATATATTAATTAATCAACCTCGTGTTGATTTTGATGTTTTTAGAAAAGAAGAAATTGAGAGAGCTAAAGAGATTTTTAGGAGTTATTAAATGTTAGAAGATTTTGATTTGTTTGTTTTTGATTGGAGTGGTGTAGTTAGTGATGATAGAAGAGCAGTTTATGAATCAAATGTAAGAATATTAAAAGAATATGGTAAACCAGGTATGACTTTTGTGGAGTGGTTATCAAAATCTTCTGGTAGTGCTGTAGAATTTTTTAAAAATCAAGGAGTAGATGATGATTCTAATAAATTAGCTAAACTTTATAAAAAATATTTAGATGAATTAGTTGCTTCTGGTTTTGTACCAATAGTTTATGGTGATGTTCATGTAGCTTTTAAATCTTTAAAAGAAAAAGGAAAAATAATTGCAGTATTGAGCAGTCATCCTAGTGAAAATTTATTACAAGAAGCAAGAGCTTATGGCTTGATTGATATGATATCTGAAATTGTAAGTGATTCTCGTGATAAGGTTAAAGATTTGAAATTAATTATGCAAAAATTTGGAGTAGTTTCTGAACGAATTGTTTATTTTGGTGATACTATTTATGATGTTAGAGCAGCTAAGCAGGCTGGTGTTGCATCTGCTGCTGTTGCTGGAAGTGATATAAAACAGAGAGGTTATCATTCAAGACAAATGTTAACTAAAGAAAATCCAGATTTTATTTTAGAATCTTTGTTAGGTTTAATTTAATTATCTTGTGTATAAAGTTGATTATTTTTAATTGCTAATTCTGCTTTTTGAAGTTCTGTTCCTATGTAAATTGCATGTCTTGTGTTTATAATTGTGGATGAAAGAGAAATTTTGTCCAAGACTTCCAGAGCTGTTGTTCCTGAAAATTCTTCTAATTCTATACTATTTTGTGGGTGTATTAATTTAACTTTAATTTGGTTATCTTTTGCTTCTATAATAAAATTACCTCTTGGATCATTGTAGTTTTCATCTTTTTTCCAGTATTTTGCTAACATATCTTCAACTTGCTGATAATAATGATTGTAAATTTGTGCAGAACCAGACATAATAATTAATATACCTGTTTTATAACCAATAGCATCTGCTATTTCTTTTTGTATAGCTGCACAACCAAATGCATTTTCTGGCCAGCCTTGTGTCATATCATGACTTCTGAAGAAAACTGTAAGATTTAATTTTTCATCCTGAATCATTGCTTGTATGAATACTAGACAAGGAGAACTTTTGTGCTTTCTCATTAGTTCATCTTGTGTGTGCCAAGTAATTGCTACACATGCTTTTGAATAAGGGTCCCTTTTTAGAACTTCTATAACATCTTTTATCTGGTCTATTTCTACTAAATTTTCTTTGTAATTTACATTTTGATCTAAGTGAGGACCTTTTCCAAATTCAAAATCTTTGTATTTTTCTGAGTTTACTAACTCTTTGATTTCATTTGGTGCTGGATATGTAAATGCTCTTAATTTGTTTCCGTAAGTGTATGCTTTACCTTCTGGAAGAATTGATGATTTGATTTCTGCTTGATATGCTTGTATTTTTTCTTTTGTCAGAGGAACTAGAAATGGATTTAATGTTAAGTCTTCATTTTGTGGGTCATGAATAACTACAGTCATGTTATTAATTTCTTTTACCCACCTGTCTGTATCTGCATTCATTAAATTTTTTCTTCCATATTTGTAGATGTTGTGAATCATTTTTATCCAGGAATCTGCAACTGTGGATCCATGAACAATTATAGGTCCACCTTCATATGGTAGAGATTCTTTTGATTTTTCAAAGTCAAAAGTTTGTGGTTCTGTAAAACATTGTTTTTTCTCTAGGGTTTTCATTAATTCATTTGCTCTTTGTATTTTTTCATTTAATGTTGCGTTTGGCATTTCTGTGTTTAAATCAATTAGTTTAACATTTTCCCTAACTTTGTTTATTAATTCTGTTGGAATATTATTATCAAAATGAACTGAAGTTTCAAATCCAGAAATTTGTCTGTTTTCATTTATTCCTTCTTTGAAAAAAGCTCTTAATGCATTTGCACTTGTTAGTTGTATTTTGTCATCTTCTGATTTTGATGCATATTCTTCTCCTAAAAGAATTATATAACTAATGTATGGATTTCCTAAAATATTTCTTAACATACCTGTAATTCCTGATGGTGTGTAAAAGTTTGTTGCTATAGTTAGGTTTTCTTTATCCAAATTTGGAATTATATCATCTCTTATTGTCCAGAGAAATGTAACTGCACAGTTTGCTTCTTTTATTTCATGATAAGCTACTCTGTCTTTTACTGCTACTGGCCACCCTTTTTCCCCTGTAGAACTAGTTAGGCTTTTTATTTTTTCTAACATTAATTCTAATAAATTTTTGTAAGTATTTAAAGAATTATGTTGTAGAATTTATATAATTTTTAATATAACTTTTCTAGTTCTAGGTCCATCCCACTCTACTAAGAAAATATCCTGCCATTGACCTAGTTGTAATTCTCCATTTTCTATTGGAATTAGTTCTGATGGTCCTACTACAGTTGATTTAATGTGTGCCCCTGCATTATTATCTATTTTATCATGTTTGTAATGGTCATGGTCTGGAATTGCTATGTCTATTGCTTTTAGAATATCATCTTTAATATTAGGGTCTGCATTTTCATTTATTGTTATAGAAGCAGTTGCGTGTGGTGTGTAGATTAGTAAAGCTCCATCTTTTGTATCTTTTACAAAATCTTTTGCTTTTTGTGTGATGTCTATTAATTCATGATGTTTGCTTGTTTTTATTTCCATTTAGAAAGGTTTTTAAATGAAACTTTATAAAGTTTTTGTTATGAAAAAATTAGAAAAATACATGGAAATGACCTCAAAAGCTTTGGAGAAGGTTAAGGTTGTTGATGAGAAAGGCAAAGAGTTAGTTAAGTTAGCAAAGTGTTATTTTGAGGATGCTGAGCATTTTAAATCTAAGAATGATTTAGAAAATGCATTTGCTGCTGTTTGTTATGCTCATGCTATGTTAGATGCTGGTGTTCGTATTGGTGTTTTAGAAGGTAATGATAATACTTTGTTTATGTGTGATTAAATTTAGTGAAGTAAATATTAAGAGTTGAGGATAACCCAAAGATTTATAAATAAGTTGAACTTAGTAAAACTAAGGTGGTATAAGATGGTACAAGCATTAGTAAAATTAGATGAAAATACTAACAGAGTTTTAAATATTGTAAAAGCTCAACACAATTTAAAAGATAAAAGTGAAGCAATACAAATTATTGTAAAGGAGTATGTAGAAATGGAAAATGAACCTGAATTAAGACCTGAATTTATAGAAAAAATGAAGAAAATAGAAAAAGAACCTAGCGTAGAAATAAAGGACTTTAAAAAACATTTTGGTTTGAAATAAATGTATTCTTATAAATTGAAGAAAAATGTCGAAAGACTTTTCTTTAAATTAGCTAATAAAGATCCAAATCAATTAGAGACTATTTATAAAAAAATTAATAAAATAATATCTAATCCTTATCATAAATATAAATTTTTAAAAAAGCCTTTACAAAATTTTAATAGCCTGCATTTAAATCCTTTTGTTTTAGTTTTTAAGATTAATCACAAAGAAAGAATTGTTGATATATACTATTATGACCATCACGATAAAATATACAAATGGAGACCAACGAACTAGTTTATTATGCTACTAAGATTAAATTTATATATCTTGATTTCTTATTAGTTTTATGAAAAAAGTTGTGATGTCATTAGGTGGTTCTATTATTGTTCCTGATGGTGTTAATTCTAAATTTATTTCTAATTTTAAAAAATTAATTTCTACGGTGAATGCTAAGGTTGTTGTTGTAGTTGGTGGTGGTAAGACTGCTAGAACTTATATTAATGGTTTGAGAGGTTTGGGTGAGAATGATAAGGTTCAAAGTTTATTTGGGATTGCTGTAACTAGATTTCATGCTAAATTTTTAGCTAAATATTTTGGTGTTCAAGCTAATGCTAAAATTCCTCATACTCTTAAAGAAGTAAAAAGGTTGTTACGCAAAAATAAAATTGTGTTTTGCGGTGGTTTGAGGTATGAACCTGATCAGACTTCTGACAGTACTGCTGCTAAGTTGGCTAGGAATCTTGGTGCTGAATTTGTTAATATGACTAATGTAAAAGGTTTGTATGATAAGGATCCTAAAAAGTTTAAAAATGCTAAGTTTATTTCTGAGATTTCTTATAAGGATTTTCATAAGATGGCAACTAAAATAAAATATAAACCTGGACAGCATTTTGTTCTTGATCAGCATGCTTCTGTGATAATTAGAAAGAATAAGGTTAAGACTGTGATTTTAGGTAGTAATTTGAAGAATTTTGGGAATTACTTGCGAGGTAAAAGGTTTGTTGGAACTGTTATTTCTTAATGTTAGTTTTGCAACAATTGTTATAATTCTTAATCATGTTTATTAATAGGTTTGATTACTAAATATTATCTTCTGGGGAAAAAGGAGAAAAGACACATTGGGAGAAGAGGTGACCCCCAATCTTTTTAAATGCTTAATTTCTTGGTATTCTTATGGATTTTAAATTAAGAAGAGCTGTAAGAGACGATTTACCTAGTTTTGTGGATTTAGACTTAGGGCTTGGTATTCATACTAGAGAGGCTTTAGAAATACTTTTTGGGAAAGTTCTTGATCCTAATTTAAAAAGTTCTAGTTTGTTTGTTGCAGAAGTTGATGGAAGGATAGTTGGTTCTGTTAATTACCAGATAAGAGATAGTAAGGGGGAAACTTTCATTAGTGGGTTATATGTACATCCAGATTTTAG
>CBFCXS010000050.1:0-5847 GCA_965602085.1 Candidatus Woesearchaeota archaeon | reverse complement strand
CTTCTCATTTAATATATATTTATGATCATCAAACCAGTCTTTCCATGCAACATACATCTGGTCAAAATCATAATAACTCTGCTCTTTCCTTATTACAGAGCCAAAGAATTTAGAAGTACCAACAACAAACAGCTCTTTAGATTTCTCTTTTCCCATATAAATAAATCATTAAAATTTATATTTAAACTTATCTATGACAATAATAAATAAATACAATAAAACTATAATATTATTATGCATCTATCTGAAATGTACACAAGAAAGGATATGTTTGCTCTTCCATTAGCTTTAGGCAAAGTATTACCAGTTAAAAAGTGGTTCTGGAAAGAAGGTAAAAATAAAATGCTCTCACCAGATGAAAGAGTAGAAAATAAAAATTTACCAAATCTAGAGGAATACAAAAAACTACTAGAAAACCAGCAAAAAAACAAACAACCAGAAACAATGCTAGTAGAATTCTTATTCAAGCCATAACTTTTATATAACTACAAATTATAACTTCTAATAATGGTAGACTTTAAAAAAATAGAGAAAAAATGGCAAAAAAACTGGGAAAAAGCCAAAATTTTCAAAACAAAGGAAAAAGGAAACAAATATTATGTTCTAGAAATGTTTCCATACCCTTCAGGTTCTGGTCTACACATGGGTCACGCATTCAATTACACAATTGGAGACATACAAACAAGATTCAAAAGAATGCAGGGATACAATGTTTTATACCCAATGGGTTATGATGCATTAGGTTTGCCAGCAGAAAATGCAGCAATCAAGGCTAAAACACACCCAAAAAAATACACAGAAACTGCAATAAAGAATTTCATAGAGCAGCAAAAATCTTTGGGCTTGAGTTATGATTGGTCAAGAATAATTAGAACTTGCGACCCAGAATACTACAAGTGGAATCAGTTTTTCTTCTTAGAATTATTAAAAAACAACCTAATCTACAGAAAAAAAGCAGCAGTAAATTGGTGTCCAAAGTGTAACACAGTTTTAGCAAATGAACAAGTACATGAAGGAAAATGCTGGAGGCATAAAGATACAGATGTTGAAGTAAAACATTTAGAGCAGTGGTTCATAAAAACAACAGAATATGCAGATAAACTTTTAGAAGAAATACCAAAACTAAAGTGGCCAGAAAGAATTAAAATCATGCAAAAAAACTGGATTGGTAAAAGCCAGGGAACAGAAATCAATTTCAAAATTAACAACAAAGATTGGCCAATATTTACAACCAGACCAGATACTCTTTATGGAGTAACTTTTATGGTTGTTTCAGCACAGCATCCAAGAATAAAAGAATTAATTACAGACAAACAAAAAGAAAAAGTAAACAACTTCTTAAAAAAAGTTAGATCAACAAGTGAAAAAAACTTAGAGTTATTAGAAAAGGAAGGTGCATTTACAGGGTCGTATGCAATTCATCCTTTAACAAAAGAAAAAATTCCAGTTTACACAGGAAACTTTGTATTAGCAGAATATGGTTCAGGAATGGTAATGGCAGTTCCAGCTCACGACCAAAGAGATTTTGAGTTTGCAAAGAAATACAAAATACAAATTAAAATAGTAATCCAACCAAAAGAATATGAAATAAAAGAAAAAACATTAAAGGAAGCATATGTAGATGATGGAATCCTATTTAATTCAAAACATTTCAACAGCTTGGAAAATAGAAAAGCAATAGAAGATATTACAAAATTCTTAGAAAAAAAGAAATTAGGAAAAAGAAAAACACAATACAAACTAAGAGACTGGTTAATTTCAAGGCAGAGATATTGGGGAACTCCTATACCAATCATCTACTGTGAAAAATGTGGTATAGTTCCTGAAAAAAACTTACCAGTTAAATTACCAGAGGATGTTAAATTTGGAGAGGGAAATCCTTTAAAGACAAATAAAGAATTCATAAACACAACTTGCCCAAAATGTAAATCAAAAGCAAGAAGAGAAACAGACACAATGGATACTTTCTTTGATTCAAGTTGGTATTTCTTAAGATATTGTGATAGCAAAAACACAAAAGAACCATTCAATAAAGCAAAAGTAGATTACTGGATGCCTGTTGACCAATATATTGGAGGAGCAGAGCATGCTTGTATGCACTTAATCTATGCAAGATTTTTCACAAAGGCATTAAAAAAATTAGGTTACATCAACAACAAAGAGCCATTTCCTAAATTATTCAATCAAGGAATGCTTCACGGACCAGATGGTTTTGTAATGAGTAAAAGTAGGGGTAATGTAGTAAATCCTTCAGATATGATTAAAAAATATTCAGCAGATGTATTAAGATTCTATTTAATTTCAAATGCTTCAGCAGATAGTGATTTTATTTGGAGTGATAAAGCAATAGAAGGAAGTTCAAGATTCATAAATAAAGTAATAAAATATTTTGATAAAGTTAAGATTACAAAATCAAGCAAAAAAGTTGAGCACAAAATAAACAAAGCAATAAAAGATATTACAGAGCAAATAAATGATTTCAAATATAATTTAGCAGTAATTAAATTAAGAGATTTAGTAAATTCTTTAGAACCTGAAGTTTCAAAAGAAACATTAGAAAGTTTCCTAAAAATACTTCACCCATTTTGTCCTCACATAACAGAAGAACTTTGGCAAAATAAACTAAAAAGAAAACCATTCTTAGCAACAGAGTCATGGCCAACATTCAATCAAAGTAAAATAGACAAAAAAGTAGAAGAGCAGGAAACATACATAACAAAAATAAGGTCAGACATAAATATGATCCTGAAATTAATCAAAACAACACCAAAAACAATCTACATATACACAATACCAAGTGAAAAACAAATTTTAGAACAGGAAAAAGAAAACTTAGAAAAGGATTACAACTTAAAATTCAACATATTCGCAGTAAATGACAAAAATATAATAGACCCTAAATCTAAAGCAAAGAAGGCAAAACCAAACAAACCAGCTATTTATGTAGAATAAATTTTACTCCATTAATCCTTTAGCCCTTTCTTGAGCTAACCTTAATTGTTCTTCGCCAAAAAATTCTCTTATCTTCTCTGCTTCTTTTAATTTTCCTGCTACTAATTGTTCGTCTTGAAGAGCCCAAAATAAATCATCAGTACTATACTGATGAGAATTAAAACTTAGCATATCTCTATAAAGTTCATCATTCCCAGGTTCTACTTGCCTAGCAATTAAATCAATTAAAACCTGTGTTGGTCTAGGGGAAATTTCATATAATTCATCAACACTAAGACCCATCCTATCTAAAACTAGGGCGTATGTTCCAAGAAGTTTTACTCTTAAATTTTGGAGAATTGCCATAGCTTTGTCATGTATTTCAGAATCCATAGGTTTTACTTTTACACCAGAATGTCTAAAACTTTCAAGAACTTCTGCACATTTTACTCCAGATCTTTCTGTTTGGCAGTAAACAACAGTTCTGCCTTCTATTGAAGGAACATCTCCATAAAGAGGATGCAATCCCCCAACTTCACAATCTTCATTAGAATACTTTAACATTGCATCAATTGAAAATGTTTTAACTCCTGTAAAATCCATTAAAGCATCACAATAAGGAGCCACTCTTTTTATCATGTCTTTTGTTGCACGTATTGGAACAGAAACAATTGTTAAATCTGCTTCAGAAGCAGCTTCTTCTAAACTTTGACTAGTTTTTCTTCCAGAAAGTGTTACTTCATGACCAGACTTTTCAAATACAGGTCTGTGAACTCTTCCCATTATACCTGTTCCGCCAGCAATATTAATTTTCATTCTTTCCAGTGAGTATTTGGATAACTCCCTAATATTTGTACAGTGCTTGGATGTTCTGCATTAGGATCAAGATAAGATCTAACTTCATCTATCACAGTTTTAACACTTTCATCTTCTTTATGTCCATCCACTTCAACATAAAAGAAGTATCCTTTTTTTCCATCAGGTCTAGATTGTATATATTCTAAATTAATACTAAGACCATAAAAAAATCCAATAGTAGTATAAAGCACCCCAGGCTCGTCTCTAGTTAAAGGATGAATTACAATAAATGTTTTATCATCTCCTGTGGATTTAGTTGAATTTCTTCCCAAAACAACAAATCTTGTTCTATTATTAGGGCAAATATCTCTAGCTAAAACCTCAAGTCCAGAATCTATCAAAGCTTTATCAGAAGCAATTGCTGCAGTATCTAATCCAGAAACCAATCTTGTAGCTTCTGCTGTGCTTGTAGTATTAACAGTTTCAGCATCAGGATAATTTTCACAAAGATATCTACTACACTGTTCTAAAGCCTGATCTTTTGATAAAACCCTCTCTATCCCACCATGCTTTGGTAAAGCACCTAAACAATGAACAATCTTAGATGTTTTCTCCATAATAATTTTTGTTGTTTCACATTCTGTTAGAGAATCAAGTGTTTCTCTAACTTCTCCATTATAAAAATTTTCAAGAGGAACAACACCAAAATCTACATCTCCACATTCAACAGTCCTTATAACTCTTCTTATTGGTTTAATTGGAACAAGTTCTTCAGAAGGAAAAATCTCTTTAGCTACCACTTCAGTAAATGTTTTCTCTGGACCGAGATATGCTATTTTTTTCATTTCTAACCACATAACTTATATTTATCTCTTATAAACCTTTCCTAATTTATATTGAATAACCTTTCTAACTATCTCTTCACTAACCCTAACATTATAATCTTTTTTATTAAATGCAAAAACCAAAGAACCTTTCTTGTCTTTTTTCATTAATTCTATAATTTTATCTACATTTATATTAGGCATCTTTGTTGGTAAATGATTAAGTTTTAAAATTTCCTTTAATTCTTCACTCCTACCTTTCTTAACATAACCTAACAATTCTCCCAATTCAGTCTCTTTTACCATCCCAATTGATATTGCTTCACCATGTTTTAATTTACCTAACAATTCAATTCCATGCCCAATTGTATGCCCAAAATTTAATACATGTCTATAACCTTCATCTCTCTCATCTTTTTTTACAACTTTCATTTTAATCTTGCAACATTCTTTAATTATATCATTAACATTATCAAGATTTGGTTTTCCAAATACCATAGAATATTTTATTACCTCTGCTAAACCATTTCTAAACTCTTCTTTTGGTAAAGTTTTCAAAAACAAAGGATCAATTAGTACAGCATCTGGTTGGTAAAAAGTTCCAACATAATTTTTGTTTTCATTCAAATTAATACCTGTTTTTCCACCAATACTACTATCTACCATTGCTAAAAAAGAAGTTGGGATATGTATTAGAGAAATGCCCCTTTTGTAAGTTGAGGCAACAAAACCAGCTAAATCCCCTACAACTCCACCGCCAAGAGCAATTATTTGGTTAACATCACTTTTACATAAACATTCTAAAATTTTTTTATAATTCGCAAAGTTCTTACTTTTCTCTCCAGGATTTATCACAAATTTTTCTCTCTTATTAATCAAACTTGAATAGATTTTAGCTATATTTCTATCTGTAATTATAAACCCCTTTGGCAATCCTTGCTTTAAAATCAATCCTTTTCCAATCTTAATTTGCATCAATTTCTCTAAAAGAGAGGTCTTTAAATATATTCTCCTAGAAATAGTAACCTTTATAAATAGAATTCTAATAACTATATTCCTCATTAAAAATGTTTAAACCAACTGAAACTCAACGGATACACGAAAAAATGTTGCTAACAAGAAAAGTTACTTGGGAGAGGGTATTTTGTAATCTGGGAGATTTGAGCAATCCAGAGTTTCATAAAGGTAAGCCGGGAAAATCACATTGTTCCCTTGCAGATTTAGAAGAATTTATAGAACATTCAGGCAAATTAATTCAACAGAAAACGAAAGAGGCGGTTACCTGATGGGAAGG
>CBFCXS010000049.1:0-5847 GCA_965602085.1 Candidatus Woesearchaeota archaeon | reverse complement strand
CACTTAACCAAGACCGGCCATAATAAGTTTATAAAATAAAAGCACAAAACCAACAGCCATCAAAAATAAAACAATTTTTTTCCAACCAAAACCTTTCATACTATTTCCTTACCTTTCTTTTCATAGCTTAAAAAAACTATTAAACCACCAGCTAAAGCAATCAATAAATTATAAGATAAACCTTCATTAGGAATAAAATCTAAAATAGGTAAAAAACCAGATAAAAGAGGTAGCAGACCTAAAAAAACAACAAATAAACCCAATATAATAATTAAAATTTTCATAACTACTCCTCAACAACCGCTATTCTCTTCTTCTTCTCAGTAAATAATTTAACAATACCAATTATTAGTACAACAAAACTTATTAAAATCAACAAAGAAGATAAAGAAGGGGGCATATAATACCAAAATTGTGGGAATCTATTAGGCATATAAAATAAAGTTATCAAACCAAGTATACCTAAAGATATCATTTTTAATCCAACCAATTCAGTTGAAGAAATTAAATATACAACAAAGGCTAATAAAATTAACCAACTAAAGCCACCGAAATTAACAATAAAAGAATATCCTACTCTTCTCTCATACATCATAATACCAATTGTAAGAGCAATACCAATCACAATATAAAGAGAACTCTCCTTAGAATAATCTTTAAACATTTTCTTAGCTAAAACCAAAAATATAACTAAAAATACAATAGCATCAACCAAAAAGGAATTCTGCTCAATTAAATCTAAAAAAGTATCAAATAAACTACCTATTCCTCCACCATACCCATAAGAAGAATCATAGAATCTATAAGCACCTAATGCACTAGAGACTAACAATAAACTAAACAAAAAAACCAAAAACCACTGTTTTCTCATACAAAAAAAATTAATTCAAAAATATTTAAACTTTCCTATAGAGCAGCACCTACAGTTACCAAACCACCAGCAAGGATATTAAATATCAAAATACCAACAAAAGCAATCAAAACATAAAGCACAGTGGAAAACAACAAATTGCGACTTAAATCATGTTGCTCAGAAATCTTATCAACACCCTTCTCAATTCCATTTGATAAAATAGTTAAAATAAATGTAATTTCAACTAAATATAAACCAACAACTAATTGAAAATGAAATGAAGGAATAACATCTGTGACCTTAATAAAACTAGCCAAATTAGCAACACCACTCAACCCTCCAGCACCTTCCATAGCAACACCAGCAAACTGCTCACTTAACTTATTAACAATTGTAACAATCATACTACCAACAGCAACAACTATACCAGCAATCATTGGGGTTAAAAAAGTAATTTGACTTTTCATTGAAGCAATTATATCAGCTAACAAATCTCTTAATCTTTCATCAATATCATGAACTCTTTTAGAATAATCTGAAATAGTTAACAAACTTTTAGCAACAACTTTTGGACCTTTTCTAGCAGATTCAATTAAAACTTTCATAGAACCCTCAATCAAAGCACTTGGATAAAACAAAATTGCACCTCTTCCAGGATCAAAGATTGCTCTCTTCACATCCATTCCAGCACTCCTAATATTTGTGCTAACTAAAGAAAAGAATTTGCCAATTGGGGTTCCTTTCAAAGTTTGAGCTACCTTACCAAAAGCAATTTCAACAGGAATCCCTTTAGCAATCCTATTACCTAATTGAAATAATGCACCAGAAAATTCTTTCTCTAATATCTTAGTTCTCCTACGAATTTTAATCAAACCTTTAGTTTTCATTTTATAATAAAAAGAGAATCCAAGAGCAATCCCTAAAGGAATTAATAAACTTAACATCAAAGCAAACACACCATACGGACCAACACATCCAGTCTCATCACACTTATAATCTAAAAACTTCCCACCAATGGGAGTTCCTTCTAAAAATCCAACTGTATCTAATTGAGGAGCAGCAAAATGTAATATTATTGGCAAGAAACCAATTAAAACAATTACAAAACCAATAAAAATTGCAGTTGATCTTAAACCTTTAGATTCTTTAATAGTTTTTTTCAAAATTTGTGATTCACCATAACCACTTGGTCTCTTAACAAGCAAATTATAACCAAAAAACAAAACAAACACAGGTAAAAAAATATTATACAAGAAACTTATATGATACCACTTAACTAATCCCTGCATAAAACTTGCTAACATTGGGAATATAACCAAACCTAAAACAGGTAATATAACTCCAAGCATATACAACATAGTTATAGGACTTTTCAAATCATGAGCATAGTGTAACATCTTTTCATAGGTTCCTTCCAACTCAATCTCCAAAGCCTTTTCCAACAAGTCTAACCTACGAGCTTGATAATTCTCATATAAACTGCTCTCAATTAAATGAAAGGCTTCAACAAATTCTAAATTAGTATCCTTCCATCTTTCCAAATAAACTTCTAAACTTTCCTGAATTGTAACATACTTTCCAACTTCAATATCCCAAAAAACTTTACGAAGATCTAGGGCTAAAGGACCACCTATATGTTCCCCAGCAAACTTAATTGCCCTCTCCAAATTAGAAGTATGCCTCATATACATAACTATATACAAAATACAAAGAACCATTTGATTACTAGCTCTAACCCTCCACAAATTTGCTAATCTAACAGGATATCTAGATAAAGGTTTTATAATCAAAGCACCAGCTAAAATAAACATTAAAGGTATGAACACCATTGTTTTACCAAACATAAAAGACAAAGCTAAAAATAAAATACCAAATACAATAATCAAAACTCCAGCCATAACAGCAAAAGATAAAGCACCACCAACACTCACATTTACATGAGCATCTTCAATTGCTTTCTCAATTTTAACTTTATCCTTCTCACTAGCTTTCAATTTAATTAACTTCTCAGCAAAATTACACCAACTTTCATATCTAGTAACAGTTTTCTCTAAAGCTTCCTTTCTAAAAGTTTCATACTGTCTAGAAAATTTTTCACCAGGATAATATTCAGTAGGTAAACTAGCTTTTTTACCTAACTTTTTCTCATATCTTTTCAATATTTTTTTTATCTTATCATCAGCTTTCAAGTTTTCATCCTCTTTTTACTTATCTCACGTTTCAACCATTCTTCCCACTCAAACAAAATTTTTTTACTATCCATCTCACCAGCATCTTCTCTTACAGTTTCAGAGATTCTATGAAATTGATCATTACCAGAAATAACAAATTCAGCTTCAAGTAAATCAAACATTTTATTGTTCTCAGCATACTCAACTAATTTCTTCCTAATACTGGCTCTCAACATTATATTATCCCAGATTGCATCCCAATTACCAGCCCACTCTTTTACATTACCAGCTATGTTTTTCAAAATTTCAGACTCACCATTAATTAAATCATCAGTGGGTTCTAACTCATCAGTTTCAGGATTATATTTCATTAAATCAACAAAACCTTTTTCATGTAAAGGATCATTCTGCCAATGTTTGCGAACCTCAGTAATTTGCATTACTCTTCTCCATTTATGCATTCCATCCGGACTCTTTATAGGATTACAAATAATAATTATATCAGTAGCTTTGAAACTTGTTTTAGGAACTTCTAAATCATTTACAACTCTATCAAATACACCATAAGGACTATCACCATGAATTGTACCAGCAACAACATTAGCTAAAGCACCAATTCTCATTGCTTCATAAAGTGCTCTTGCCTCAGTACTTCTTACCTCACCAACAATTAAACTTGAGTCCCCAAGTCTCAAAGAAGTCCTTATACCTTCATCAGCAGCTATCTCAGTTCCACCAGTTGCTAAAGCTGATCTAACTTTCATTGGTTGAATATTATAACCAAAACCACGCAAAGCTTCAGTAGGTAACTCTAATGTATCTTCAATAGTAATTATTCTGTAACGCCTCATTATATCAACCATACAGGACCCTAAGAATGAAGTCTTACCACTACTTCTGGTACCAGCAATTATCATAGTTCTCGCACCATCAATTAAAAAGCTAATTAAACCAGCAGCTAAAGAATTAATCATCCTATTTTTAATAAACAAAGGCAGAGTCCAAGGTTTATCTCTATGTCTTCTAAATGCATAAGCTATCCCCCAAGGATTTAATGGGGCTTGAACAATTGCAACTCTATTTCTTGAACCAGGAAGAATTAATTCAGTATCTAAAACAGGATTTGCTTCATCTAAAGGTCTGCCAGATAATAATCTAAACTTAGTTGCCCAACCATCAGCATCATCTTGACTTGGAATTACATTAGTTACACAATCTTCATAATCTTGATGAGTAATAAATATAGAAGTTTGACCAATTGGGCCATTAATAGTTACATCTTGAACTTTTTTATCTTGTAATAAAACTTCCATTATACCAAAACCAACAGTATGTCTAACTAAAATTTTAGCTAACTCTTCAATTTCATTATAAGGTATAGTGTACCCTTTAGCTTCTGCTAATTCAATTAATAAATCTCTACCAATATTAAAGAACGTAGTCCTCATTCTTTCAGGATCTAAAAATTCTTCCTCTCTAGGTTTATGTTCAGCTAAAACATTTCTTGCTAAATTCAATAACTCTTGTTTATCTTCAGAAATTTTAAATTCAGGAGGAGTTATATGATAATAATTTTTAATTTTTCCAGGAAGTCTAAAAATTTTAACTTCACTTTCACCAACTTGATAAGCATCTAGTTCTTCACCATTCAAAGGAATACGAGCCATTAACCTAGTGAACATAAAATCTGGTGTAATCAAAGCTCTAAAGACACTCTTATACAAAGTTCTATCACCAATTTCATAACCAGCAATTTCATTTTTAACTTGATTAATTAATTTAGTTTTACCTAACAAATCAATAATTTCATTTAAGGTACTCAAATACCGAGATTGATCTTCCTTCTCAACTTTATCAACTATTCTTTTATAAACTATTTTACCTTCTCTCAAAAATCTAATTGCTCCAACATAAGAACCAATTGGGTCGCTTCTTAACAAATTAAAAATTAAATAATGTATATTTGACCTCCTTAAACCAGCACCACTACCAACAAATTCAATCCCCAAAATATTTTTTTGTTTGGTTAAGTGACTATAAAGATTAGCAATTTCTAATAAAATTTGAGTTTGATTATAATCATAAATATAATTTTTTCTTTGATTAAAGACAAGCCTAGAAACTTTTTGTTCACTTGCTAATTTATCAATGGTTCTCAACATACATAAAGGATCATCTTCTAAAGAAGGGAAATGATTACAAGGGTTACAATTAATATACATCACATCTTCTCCACCCTCTCTAACAACCTCATATCCACAAGCCTTTACATTCTTACCAAATATCATTTTTTGAACTTCTTCAAAATCCTCCGTAATACATCAGAATAAGTATCTCCAACTTCCTTTCGTTTTATTAACTCATTCACTATGTCTTTATCCAATTGTACCTTTACTTTATCCATCTTATCTATATTATCCATCTTATCCACCTATATAAAAACCCTACTATTAATAAAAAAGCTTTAAAAACTTCAAATCACATAAAATATGTAAAAGAGGAGATTATATGCCACAAGAATTAGAACCTAACATTATAATGGATGTAGGTGCAAGAATAAGAGTTCTAGAAAATAAATACAATACAGTAAATGAACATATGTTGATGATAAATCAAAATATGATACATGAATACAAAGGAATGATGTCAGAAACTAAAGCAATAGATGGAGAAATCAAGATACTTAAGCAAGACATATACAATATTAAGGAAACAGTTAAAAAAATGTTCAAAGAAACAGAAATCTTCGCAAGAAAAGATGAAATAAAAGTTTTAGAAAAATATATTAACTTGTGGAATCCTATTAAATTTATAACAGAGGAA
>CBFCXS010000048.1:0-5985 GCA_965602085.1 Candidatus Woesearchaeota archaeon | reverse complement strand
TCTTATAATCATTTTAACCAAAGATAAGCATTAAAAATTTATTTTTAAACTTAATTATTAAACTATATATATTAGTATAAATCTATATACATTTTAGAAAGGTTTATAAATAACCCAATTCAAACAAAATCCCACAATGAAAAGAAAGTTAGTTCAACAAGGAGCGGCAACTATGATGATCTCCTTACCAGCAAAGTGGATTAAAAAATTTAATCTAAAGAAAGGAGACGAAATAGAATTATTAGAAAAAAATGATAATTTAGTAGTTGGAACAGAATTAAAAGAAAAAAAACAAATAACAATTAAAATAACAAAAGAAAATAAGAAAGATATCAAAAATATCCTAACACACACTTACAGAAAAGGCTTTGATAAAATAATTTTAGAAAATCATAAAGGATTATTAAAAGAAATTAAATCCCTAATCTCAGATCTTTTATTGGGATTTGAATTAACAGAAATGAATAAAGACAGAATAACTATTGAAAACATCTCAGAACCAACATCACAGAAATATGATATGATTTTAAGGAAGATATTTGATATCATACAAGATACAGCAAATATAACTGCAGAAGATTTTGAAAACAATCAACTGAAAAACTTTGAAGACATTAATGACCTAAAGAAACAGCAAGAGAGATTTATTTTATTCTGCAGAAGACTTTTAGCAAAAGGTAACACAGGAAAAAACACAGTACTACACTGGGAGTTACTAACTTTCTTATTACATATCGAACATAGATATAATTATTTATACAAATTTGCATCAAAAAATAAACCAACAAAAAATAAAGTTATAATTAGTTTACTAAAAAACACAAAAGACTATTTTGATTTATACAAAGAAGCATATTATAAAAAAGATATAAATATAATCCACAAAATCAACGAACTTAAAAAAGAGTACTATTTGGGGAAATGTATTAATGCTTTAAAAAAATCAAAAGGGAATGATACAGTAATTCTAACTTATATAAGAGAAATATTTAGAATAATTCAGATAGGAACAAGCCCTATTCTAGTAGAAAGTTTTAATTAACCCCCTGAATGAAAATAATTTAACCACTCTTGTATAAACTTTTGTTCATCTTCAGGAATTATTAATTCATTATTATCCTTAGCACCTTTATAAACTTCATAATCTTCACTTCCAACTGTTCTTTTAGCATGAGAAACAACAGAAGTTCCTAACCTTGAAATTGCCATAACATCTTCTAAATCAACCTTTCCATCTTTTGTCTTGCTTTCTGACAATGCAACTTCAATAGATTTAGCCCAAATAGGCCAAACAGGCCCACATCTTGTTTGCATAAATTTTCTTTCATCATTACTTGTATAAGCCATAAAAACCTTATATTGGTGATCTGTATAAATTGGAGGACCACTAAAACCCTGGGTTCTCTCTTTTGCTTCTCCATGAGTTTTTGCAAGATAGGCAACTATCCTATTATCTGTAACAAGTTTTGCCATTCTATCTTGTCCACCTATAAATCCACTAAAAGGCCGTCTTTTTTCATAAGGAATTTCTTCTACTTCAAATTCAACTATTTCATCTTCTCTTGGAGGAGCAGGATATAAAATTCCTCTCATCTCAGGCTTAGGCAAAGTTAATTCTTCTGGTTCATGAACATAAGCCCCATAACTTGCTAAAGAAATAAAACCTGTAATTGCAATTAGTGGCCACCCTATTCTTGCAGACTTTCTAAGTGTTTTCCAATTATTTAATCTTTCAATAGTTTTTTCTAAACTCCCCAAAACATGATTACCCTCATAAAATCTCCCTTTTCTTGAAACAGTATCAATAGCCAAACACTTTCTAAAGAATTTTATAAAATGTCTTGGAATATTTTGCTTAATTTTCTTTTTAATTATTAAGTCTAAAGCATCTAAATCTAACTGACAAGGATCTACAGCATTACCCAACTCTTTTTCTAAAGGATATTTTCCAGTAAAGAACCTATAACCTAAAGCACCTACACTCCATACATCAGATTGCTTTGTTGGATGACCATTTTCTTGGTAACACTCTGGAGCCCTTGTATGTAAAAAACCAATATTATCTCTAGGAGATTCACTTCTTCCTAAAGAAGCACAAGTTGAACTTCCTAAATCATTAAGTAAAAGTCTTCCATCTTCATCAATAGCAATATTATCAGGTTTAATATCTCCATGAGCTCTTCTAAGCTTTGAATGAATCTGAGAAACACCACTTGATATATTTTTTAACCAAAAAAGAACTCTTTCCAAACTTAATCCATAACCAACTCTCTCCCTATGACTATCATCAAATAGTTTATCTGATAAAAATCTTTCATAAACTGGCATAACAATGTGAGGCTTTCCATCCTTGTCAACATCATAAACTCTTGGAACAATTCCAGGACAAGCAGACAATTTTACTGCTTCATGCATCATAACTTTATTTACATCTAATCTTCTATGTTCCATCTGTTTTCTTGCTTCATCAGTTGGTTCAAGAACCTTTACAGCAACATTATCACCTGTTAAAGAATCTTCACATTCATAAACTGCCCCCCAAGTACCTCTTCCGAGCAATTTCCTAGGGTTATATCTATCAGAATTCAAAATACCCTCTAATCTAGCAGGCTCTTCTCTTTCAACAAGTTTTAAAGCTGGATCTCCCATTTTGACCACTTATATACTCCAGTATATACTTTAAAAACCTTACGGTAGAACTAATCACCAACACAAATAAACTTTCAACTCTTCAAAAAACACCCTCTTACTCTCAAGAAGTTTGAACTTAAAACCAGCAGAAGTTATAATCTCTTCAACCTTCGGAGTAATAGAACTAACAGCAAGTAAAACCTTCCCATCAACATCCAAATATTTTCTAACCCTCTTAAAAAATTTCTCAAGAGTCTCATAACCATGCTTCCCACCAACCAGAGCAACATCATTTACATAATTAAAATCTTCAACACCAAACTTTATCCCACAATAATCTCTCTCCAAAGGTAAATAAGGCGGATTAAACATAATCAAATTAAACTTTCCACTAACATTTGAAAATAAATCAGACAAATAAGCATTCACACCTTTACTACGAGTTAACTTAACAGCTTCTTCATTAACATCAACAGCAACAACATTCTTACAAAACTTCTTAGCCTCAATAGCAAAGATACCAGAACCAGTCCCCATATCTAAAACTCTACCACAAGCATACTTCTTAATGTACTTCTTTAATAAAAAAGAATCTTCTGCAGGTTCATAAATCATTTTATAGCTTTGAAATATTCTCTAACTCTATCAGTTATATTTTTCAAATAAAACTTTTCAATTCTCTCCTCAAATATATTACACAATTCATCCTGCTCATGAATTCTATAATTGTTTTTAACCTTTTCTACTAAGAATAAAGTTCTCAATCTCTTCAATTGTCTGCGAATATTAGAATCAGCTATACCTTTCAAACCTAATTTATTTTTCTTACGTAAAATAACTGTCTTCTTCTTAATCTCATCAGAACTCATTTCTTTCTTACTATTTAACAAGACTGATAATATATCAACAACTACATCTCTAGAATCACCAGGTTGCAACAACCCAACAGACAAACAAAGTTTCCTCACCAATTCTCTCCGAGACATATTATAAGGTCTCTCATATCTCCGCAAAGTAATTTCACTCAGAGGAATATCTCTACTTACCGTCTGTTTTTTCTTCATTAAAACTAAAGAAGTCTATCAATGTTTAAATATTTTTGGTTTCTATTGAGGATTATGAATATCACGAAGAAATAGAGTCCTTATTGGAGGGTATACATTTAAATCTGTTTCTGGAGGTTCACATTTATATGTCTTATCCCCAATTCTAACAGTCTCACCTTCACCAACATAAATAAATGCTTTTAGTTTTTCGTGAAGTTTTGGATTATCTATTGCTTCTAAAACAGCTTTCTCAAGGTCATCCTCTATAACATGGGGACTACAACCCATAGCTATTCTTACTTCAAAATAATTTGGTAATTCGCTACTCATAATCAAAAACCCAAACAAAACCAACTTTAAAAACCTTTCCATAGAAACATTTAAATCAAATAAACCCAAAACAAAACCAATGAATATTTTAGTAGCCTGCTTATCAACAGGAAAAGGAACATGGGGGCATGTAAACAGAGTAATTAATGATGGTACCTTCGACAAAGTCATCCTATTAACAAACGACTACGGAAAAGAAAACTTCACAAAAAATGAGAAAACAGAATTAATCTCATTAAACTTCTCACAAGGATTAAAAGAACTAAGAGATGAAATAAAAACAATCCTTAAAGAAAAAATAAAAGAACCAGAAGTAGCAGTAAACATAATCTCAGGAACAGGAAAGGAGCACACTGCCCTAATCTCAGCATTACTAAAATCAGGTATAGGGATGAGATTCTTAGCTTTAACAAAAGATGGAATAGAAGAAATATAACACAATAATCTTTAATAATTCTAAAAATTTAATTCTAGGTATGGGTTTATTCGACAACATTCTAAAAGATGAAGAGTCATTATTCAGAGATGAGATAGCTCTAGATTTTGACTTCATACCAGATATAATAAAATTTAGAGAAAATGAACAGCAATATGTAGCAACTTGCATCAAACCACTCTTCCAAAAAAGAAATGGTAAAAGTTTAATCATCACAGGAAAACCAGGTATAGGAAAAACAGCAGCAGTTAAAAAAATATTTGAAGAATTAAAAAATGAAACAGATAATATAGTTCCAATTTACGTAAACTGCTGGAAAAAAGATTCTCCACACAAAATAGCTTTAGAAATATGCAACACATTAAGTTACAGATTTACACAAAACAAAACAACAGAAGAACTACTAAAAGAAATAACAAACATCTTAAATAAAAAAGAAGCAGTTTTCTGTTTCGATGAAATAGATAAACTAGATGATAATTCTATACTATATACATTAACAGAAGACATCAACAGAAAAACAATTCTACTAATAACAAACTATAAAGAATTTACAAATAAACTAGACCAAAGAATAAAATCAAGATTAATGCCAGAAAATTTAGAATTCAAACCATACACTCACAAAGAAACAAAAGAAATTCTAAAACAAAGAATAGAATATGCTTTTGTTCCAAATATATTCGACCAAGAAGCAGTAAATATAATCACAGAAAAAACTTCAGAACTTGAAGATATAAGATCAGGCCTATTTTTATTAAGAGAAGCAGGAAATATAGCAGAATCAAAGGCAAAAAAACAAATAACAACAGAACATGCAAACACAGCAATAAACAAACTAAAAGATTTCAAAGAAGCCCCTCAATTATCAGAAAATGAAAAAGAAATCTTAAACTTAATCAAACAAAACTCAGGTAAATCTTCAAAAACAATTTATGAATTATATGATAAAAAAGAGCAATTATCATATAGAAACTTCTCAAGAAAAATAGAAAGATTAGAAAAGAAAGACTTAATATCCAAAGAAGAGATTTACGACGGCGGAAGAAGCTCAATTATCAAAGTAAAATAGGTTTTCTAATATATATTTTCAATTAAATAGACAATTGGCAAACACGCGCGCAGGATATATAAACCAAATAACAAATCCTAATTATAATAAAAAATGAGGTGATAATCAATGAAAATCTTACCAAAATTAATTCAAAGGCAAGAATATTTAGAATGGGATGAATATAAGGACATAGTAACAGAACTAGAACATCACTGGTTCATGTACAGAAATTGCGTACAAAACATAAAAAACACACTAGCAAGGCTTGAGGTGATGTAAATGGATGATATAGAACAAATAGTTGACTATATACTAAGAACACTACCAGTAAATTAATAAATTTTAACTTCTTTTATTTTTTATATGTTTGAATGGTTTTACAAATGGGCAGCAGGAAAATCTCTATTATATCAAAGAGAAGTTAGAAGGAGAGAAGAAGCAGAAATAGAAGCAGATGAATATCAATTAGATAAAAAAGAAGCAGAGTC
>CBFCXS010000047.1:0-6004 GCA_965602085.1 Candidatus Woesearchaeota archaeon | reverse complement strand
TACGAATATTATAAATAATAACATAATTTATTTTCAAGCAAGACGAATTCCTAATACTATGCTTGAACCTAAATATGATAATCCTGCAACTCCTAAAGAGTTGTGTATATTGAATTCACATTTATTTGATAAAAACAAGTCAATTATCATCCATGAAGGGTTAATTGATGCCTTTATGGTGGAAGATCATCAAGGAACATCTTGTTTAGGAAAGGAGATATCAGAAGATTTAATATTTACATTATCAGAATTTACAAAAACTGCTGATGTAAATTATGAAATAAATGGTGTTACTTACTCTGATAGAGCACAATCTGATTTGATAGTAGCATTAGATAATGATGCTGAAGCATATAAAGCTCTATCTAAATTTATGAAGACTAATAAATTTGCTACTTTAGTAAAATATTTTCTATATCCTCAAGTATTTGGAAAGTATGATGATATAAATAGTATTGTGAGAGCAGAAAAGGGACTTAATGTTTATGATTTAATTACCCAAAACTCTGTAAATTATTCAACTGCTCTTGCAAAATTATCTATATCAAAATTGTTAGGGGGTAATAGAAATGAGAATTACAGCAGTCGGAAGTGATTTTATAAGTGTTAATGAAGAAAACTATGATTCAAATACCTACCAAAATATATCAAGAGTACATCTAGTCAAATTTGACTTTGCAATGCCTACCTATGATTTAATCAATCAAGTATTATATCTTTTCCCGAAAACAAATAGATTTGTCATTGAAGATAATATTCGTGAGTATAATTCTATTCTAAGAAGGACAGAAAAGAAGTATTATGTCATGAATAAAAGAGATATTGAAATAATCAGTTTCTTCAGAAAGAACAATAAAATTCTTTTAAATTTTATGAATTTAAGCAAAGAGGAAAAGACATTTTTCCTAATGGAAGGAATTTTTGAAGACGTTCTTAAAAATACAGAAGTAATTGCATTGAGCAAGAAAATTTATGATGAAAAAATCGAAGTATTAGATAAATGGAAAGGCAATGTGATCATTGTTGATAAGAATGATAACGTATGAAAATATTAGCTATTGGGCCTTTTATTGGGTCTTTCGAACATGAGATTTTTACTTTCAGACCTTATGCTAGATGGTTATCTGAAGCTATTGCTTGGGATAAAATTTATCTATCTACCCATATGAATAGACTATTTTTATATGATTTTGTTCCCGATGAAAACATACTTCCGGTATATCAACATTTCTCAAGAGATGAGAAAAATCAAAAAGGATATATCCATGAGAATTTAACAAAAAAAGACTTCAAATTAATTTTAAAGAAATTCAAAGAAGAAATATTAGAAAAGGAAAATTGTAATAGGAGAGATATTGAAATTCATCATCTTTCCTATTCTAAAAGTACTCCACCATATTCAATTTATAATAAAATTTTTGAAGAAATACCCTTTTCAGATATAAAAATCCCCAAAAAGGTTGAAAATAATATTGTATTCATTCCTTCTAAACAAGAAAAATTAGAAAAACTTGCATACATTTATAAGTGGCTGAAATCATACAACAGAAATATAATGGTAGTTGGAAGTACTGATACATGGTTTTCCAATGACAATATTATTTTGAATAAAATTGATTATTTTGAAAATGGATGGAAGTATATTATCCAATATATCAATAATGCAAGAGCAGTCATTTGTCCTGTAAGTTATTGGACAGGAATAGCTAATTTACAGAAAAAACATGTCTTTAGTTGGGGGATAAGTCCAGGACAATATAAAACAGATGGAATTTATAATTTTGGTAATAAAAATTATTCTATAATTCCTGCTGATCAAGATACAAGTCCTGATATAATAATAAAAAGCATGAAGACTTTTATTCATGAGAGAAAAAATGATACATGAATATAAGTGTATGGATTGTATGAGATTAACTGCAATATCACTTCCACCATATATTGAAAGAGAAGTGGTAACATGTAAATATTGTAATGGAGAAGCAACAAAAAATGGAAGATTATCAGATAAACCCATATTTTATGAAACTGAAAAAATATCAAAAAGGAAGAAAAAATGATAATGTATGATTGGCAATGTGAACATTGTAATAATAAATTCGAAGCACTTCATAAAAGAAGTATTTCTATAGTTACTTGTCCTAAGTGTGGAGGAAACTCTTATAAAATATTTCCTACTAAAGCACCAAGTTTTAACTTGACTTATAATCCAAAAAAAGATATGTGTGATTGGGATGGAAATGAATCACAGTACTACAGATCATATAATGAAGCAAAAGAAAGGGGAGAAAATGTTAGATTACCTGAAGAAGGGGAATAAAATAAAATCATATGGGAGAAAGGGGGATGATATTTGTATTAGGATGTGATGGGTATATTGGAAATGCATTGACTCAAAGACTGTTAAATGAAGGACATGAAGTATTTGGAATTGATAATTTTTGGAGAAGAAAATGGATTAAAAAAGAAATGAGGTCTCAATCTGCTACTCCAATTCGAAGTATGTTGACCAAGATTGATCAATTCAGAGATTTTTATAGAAAACCTAATTTGCCTTTTTATTTTGAAGATATTGATGTATCAAGACAGGAAACCTACCTTGATCTTTGTTTCAAAGATTATAAGCCTGAAGCTGTCTTTAACCTTGCTCATAATCCTTCTGCTCCATATTCGATGAAATCAAGACAATCTGCTGAAAAAGTACTCTATAATAATATAATTGGAACAAATAATGTGCTTTGGTCGATAAAAGAACATTGTCCTGATTGCCATTATATTACGATTGGTACAGCAGGTGAATATGATCATTATTCAAATATTGATATAGAGGAAGGATTTTTTTCATTTGAACATAAAGGTAGAAAAAGCAATCGCATGATGTTTCCAAGGAGACCTGGCAGCATCTACCATACAAGTAAAGTTGCTTCTACTTATTTAATTGATTATCTAACAAGAGCATGGAATTTAAGATGTACAGATGTAATGCAGGGTATTGTCTTTGGTATGTACACCCCTGAAATTGATAAATTCAATATATACTCAAGATTTGATTCTGATGAAGCAGGGGGAACTGTTATCAACAGATTTATACTTCAGGCAATCTTAGGTGTTCCTTTAACAATATATGGAGCAGGAGAGCACTTGAGAAGCTTCTTGAGTTTGAATGACTCTGTACAAGCATTAATGATTGCTCTTAATAATCCTGCTGAACCTATGTTAGTGCAAACATGGAATCAATTGAGTGAATGGCATTCAATAAACGATATTGCACAAATGGTTATAGAAGTTGGATTGGATTTTGATTTACCTATCACTGCAAATTGGATTGATACTCCAAGAGCAGAATTTACAGGGGAGCATTATTATAATTTCATTACAGATAAACTAACAAGTAAAGGATATCTTCCATCAAGAACTATCAAAGATGAAATTAGATATTCTTTTGAAATATTGCTTCCTTTTAAGGAAAATCTTCAATATTTGAAGGAAGTAGTTATGCCAAAAATTATGTTTAAAAATTAAGGGGGTTATATGCATCATATACTTGATATCTTCTAAGTTAAAAATTTAGGGGGTAAATAAAATGAAATATGGTGAAGTTTTTTATGCTAGAGCATGGCTTTTAAGTAAAAAATTTGTAGTAGCTAGGTTCAGGATTGATCCTGTTCCTTTTGTCCATAAGGAAAACGGCAATCATTTTCGATGTTGGTATAAGCTTCCAAAAACTACTCAAGAAAGAAGACAATTTTATGGAAATGAAGAATATGTAAGGGGAAGAAGAAAACCTCTTTCACTTCCTAATGCATATGATGATTACAGAAGATCGGATTCTTATGATAGACGTTCTTGGAAAAAAAACCATAAATGCCTTAAACAATGGATGATACATTATGAAAAATGATACTAATGTTTTGAAAGCTTATATGAAAATGCTTCTTGAAGGTGATGCATTTAATGAAAAGAAACCCGATAAAGCTACAAGAAAAAGATTAGTGGAATCCATCCTGAAAAATAAACAATATCAGGAATGGTTATCTCCCAAAATTAAAAATCGAAGTGGAGTAAATTTTCAAAGTGTAAGTGCAAAATTAGAAGATATAATTGAGGATGAATTTTTCAAAGAGGATGAATTTTTAGTATGACAAGAAATAAATTATTATATAATGCAGCTATGTCACTAGTTCAGGCAGCAAGGTTTGTGAAACCCGTTGATTCAGATTTCACAAAAATATTACTTGATAAAGCAGAGGAATATAAAAGAGGTTATTGAGTTTGAAAGAAGAATTAAAGAAGGATTGTGAGCTTGAGAAAGGAGTTTTCGGGCTAGAGATTACTACTACTCAAGCTTGCAATTTTAGATGCACATATTGTTTTGAGAGAAGTCATGAACCTGAAGAACAATTATTAGATGCCAAAATAGTTATCAAAAGAGTAAACCAGTTACTTGATACCGAATGGTTCAATGAACAATATTCAGGCATAAAGCTTATTCTATGGGGGGGAGAACCTACCATGAATATGCCTTTATGTAAGCAATTAATGGAAGCATTTAGAACTAATGAAAGAATATGCTTCTTTATGTATACCAATGGATCAACAATAGACAACTTAATGCCTACCTTGAGAAGACTCAAAAAATGTCATTTCATAAAGAATACACCTAAACTTACCATTCAAGTTTCATATGACGGTAATCCTATTCATGATTTGAGAAGAAAAAATAGTAAGGGAGACCCTACTTCACCCGAAGTAAAACATGCAATATATGAATTAGATAAATATGGGATAAACTTTGGGCTGAAATCTACTATAACATGGAAGGATTATTTCTTAATACCTGAAGCATGGGAAGATATTAAAAATTTAAATTATATATATGATGAATCTAAATTAAAATATTCTTTAACAGTAGATTACTACAATGTAGAATTTAGAAAATATAAGAGTCAAGTAGAAGATGCCCTTATTCAAGTATCTCAAAAAGAAATTAAATTTTATCAAGAGTTTAATCATTTTTTATCTAATATTTTCAGATCAAATAGAGCTTTTTGTGCTACGGGAAAATCTATGGCAGTAGTAGATACAAATGGAGAAGTTTTCTACTGTCATGGATCAATATATTCAAAATGCTCTGAAGAATTAAAATATACTAATATTTTTAATAAAAATTTTATAAATAGTTTAGAGAAAGCTAATAAATTTTTCTTTGATAATCACATTGAACCTATAGAATGTGAAAATTGCATTGCATCTTCATGTCTAAGGTGTAATGTGAAAAAATATGAAGAAAGCAATAAAGAGAGCTTCAAAGATAGGTGGTATGATTATCCTGCACAAAAAGAATTATGTGAATATTATAAACTAGTTGGGAAAGTTGGTGCTGCAATGGAGTCTTTCTTAAATAGGAGTAAAAAGTAATGGCTATTTCATTAATTTCTAGTACTATTGCTAATAATAGTAATCCAAGTACATACTTATCAGACGAAATAACATTTACAAAACCATCAGGTGTAGCTAATGATGATATGCTTGTTATGGTAATTGGTGTTGTTGGAACTCAAGGATCGGTATCCCGTTCAGGATGGATTACAGCACATGCACCTGATAGTGGTAGTCCTGATAGACAGATTAGATTACTATACAGGGTTATAACTAATGCAGCAGGTGAACCATCATCATATAAATTCGATATAGCTAATAATAGTTTATCCCAAGGTGTTATGATGTGTTTGCGTGGTGCTGATATTACTACTCCTACATTCGTAAGACAAGGGCAAGGGGATGATGATCCCGTAAATGCTAATCTACAATGTCCAAATGTTACTACAACTTTTGATGAAGCATTTATATTGGCGGTTGCAGCAATTTGTGATACCTCTGGCAGTCCTGGAAGTGATACTTATGGAAGTATTACTGGAAGTCCTAGTATGACTAAAATATTGGATGGAGTACCAGCATTTTCAGGTGAAGCTCAACTTCCAGAAAATGGTAATGATCATCTATA
>CBFCXS010000046.1:0-6108 GCA_965602085.1 Candidatus Woesearchaeota archaeon | reverse complement strand
TTACCTGTAGTTGTTGGTACAATGAAAGCTACACAGGTTTTGAAAGATGGAGATGAGGTAACTGTTGATGGTTATACTGGAAATATTTACAAAGGGATTGTAAAAGTTGATGGTAAGGTTTCAGCAGTTACAGAGGAGATTCCAACTGATATTAAAACTGTAACTGAGGTTAAGGTTAATATAGACATGCCAGATTATGCTGAGAAAGCTGCTGCAACAAATGCTGATGGTGTGGGTTTGTTAAGATGTGAATTTATAATTCTTGGCAGGAAAGTACATCCTTATTATTTAATTGAGCAGGGGCGTAAAGATGAGTTGGTTAATAATTTAGCTGAGGATATTAAAAAAATTGTTTCTAAGTTTAAAGGAAAGTCTGTTTGGTATCGTACTTTAGATGCTCCAACAGATGAGTTTAGGCATTTACAAGGTGGAGAAGGTGAGCCAAAAGAAGATAATCCAATGATGGGCTGGAGAAGTATTAGAAGGGATTTAGACCAGCCTGAATTATTGAAGGCTCAGTTTGAGGCAATTAAAAAATTACATGATGAGGGTTTCACTAACATAGGTGTGATGATTCCTTTGGTTACTCATATTGATCAAGTTAGGATGGCTAAAAAATATATGAAAGAATGTGGTTTGGAGCCTTTGGAAGAGATTGAGTTTGGGTGCATGATAGAAACACCAGCTGCTGTTGAGATTATAGAAGATATATGTAAAGAGGGAATAGATTTTGTTTCTATTGGAAGTAATGATTTAACCCAGTTTACTTTGGCTGTTGATAGGAATAATGCAAAAGTTTCTAAGTTATATGATGAAATGCACTCTTCTGTTTTGAAGCAGATTGAAAGGGTGATTAGGATTTGTCGTGAAAATAATGTAGAGGTTTCAATTTGTGGTCAAGCTGGTTCTAGGGAAGATATGGTTCAGTGGCTGGTTAAGAAAGGGATTGATTCTATTTCTGCTAATATAGATGCAGTTAAAAAAATAAGGTATGTTGTGTATAAGACTGAGAAGAAGATGTGATAAGATTTATAAATACGTATTTTCTATAATATATTATGGTAAAGAAAAAACCAGTAAAAAAGAGGATGGTTTCTAAGAAAACTGTTAAGAGGAAACCTATGAAAAAGGTAGTTAGGAAACCAGTAAAGAGAAAAACTGTTAAGAGAAGACCTGCTGTAAGGAAACCGGTTGTAAGGAAACCAGTTAAAATAGCTTTGCAAGCAGAAGTTATTAAGAGATTGGAACAAGAGGTTAGAAAACCAAAATTAGATGTTAAATTAACTGGTGAGAAACCTAAACCAGATTTTAGAGATGATAAAAGAAGACAATTTGGGAAATTTCCTGCAGATAGAAAAAGATTTGAGAAACCAAGAAGATTTCAAGAGAGAAAATTTCAACCAAGAAGATTTCAACCACCAAGACCTCCTTTAAATTTAAAATCTCATGGTGAGAGGCAGATTGCTGGGTTTTTGAAAGAGGAGAGAATACATTTTCTTTATGAATATCCATTAGCTATAACTGATGAAGATAGAAAAGTTAGAATTTGGTATCCGGATTTTTGGCTGCCTGAGTTAAATATTATAATTGAATATATGGGTATGAAAGGTAAAGGAGATTATGATAGGGCTAATGAGCGTAAGAAGAAAGTTTACAATGCTCTGAAAATTGATTTTATTGAGATTACTCCTGGTTTGATTGTTAAGGGTAACTGGAAGAGATTTATTGCAATGAAAATTATTTCTATAATGAGAAGTAAAGGTTATTTGTATAATAAGATGAAAGCTTTATCTCAGAAGTATAAAATTCCTGCTGAGACTAGGGCTAAGGAAAATGTTGGTTTGGAAGTTTTGGATTAGGTAAAAGTTAAATTAATTCTTTATTTTATTATTTTACTTTTTATTGTTCTAAATCATATAAAAACATATAAAGCAGTTTTCTATATTAAAATATATGACTCTAGTAGATGTACTTCAAAAAACTTCTGTAATAGAATTTGAAGATAAACATACTATAAGAGATGATCTTTCTGGAAAAGATGAACCTGATAATGAAACAATTAGATGTGAAATTCCTGAACTAAATTTAGGAGAAAGGATTATCTTAAATGCTTGGGGTTCTTGGGAAGTTCACCATTTTGATGAATATAGAAGAAGATTAGGTATATATTCTGTAGTTTCAAAAGGAGAGGGGGAAAATGTTGGATATACTTTTAAAAAAGAAAAAGGATTTTCTGATTTAGAATTGGTTCATGCATTTCTGTCAGGAAATTTTGCATCAATAGGGAAGGATATAGAAGGTAAAAGGTATATTGCATTAGATCAATATGGAAGACTTTTAGAGCAGGAGCCTTGAAAGATGTATAATACAAAATTTTTACCTCAGATGGGAAGATTTAGAAGACATCTTTTTGGATATTCTAAAGCACCTTCTCCTGATGCACATATAAGATATTCTCTTCCTCCAGGTATTAAACTTATTGAATGTGTAGAAGATGTTAATGGTGAGTGGGTTGCTCCTGTTTCAGGATTAGCGAAGAAGGTTGTTGATAAAGATTAAACTGTTCTAACAGAAAATTTAAATAAGATGAGAATTCTTTAACTAAGATGACTTGGGGAATTATGGTATATGAAACTTGTGGTAATTTATACTCTTTTGTAATGGCTGATGACAGTTTCTATGAGGGCATGAAGGAAGGTGACATTGGAGGTAAATTCTTAGGTGGTAGAAAAGGAATTACTGATGAGAGTATAGATGAAATTAGTAATAGTGTGAATGATTTAACAAGAAGATCAAGAAATGGAGAATCTTTGGATTTAGAAAAAGAATTAGAATTAGTTTTTTCTGAGCAAAACCCTATATAGAAAAGCTTATAAATTAATAAAAATCTATTAGTATTAAGAATTCTGGTGAATTAAGAATGAGTGAAGATTTAAAGAATATTACTAAAAAAGGTACAACTACTGTAGGTATAGTTTGCAGAGATGGAATAGTATTAGCTGCAGATAAGAGAGTTACTCTCGGTGGTGCTTTGGTTGCTAATAAGAATGTAGAAAAGGTTGTTAAGATAACTGACAATTTAGTAGTTACTACAGCTGGTTCAGTATCTGATATTCAATTAGTTGTTAAATTAATTAGGGCTGAGTTGACTTTAAAGAGGATTAGGACTAAGAGACATGCTACAACAAAAGAAGCTGTAAATTTATTAGCTACTATTGTATATAATAATATAAGAAAAATGTCACCAATTGTTGCTATAACTGGTTTTTTAGTTGGTGGAAAAGATGATACTGGTTTTTATCTTTACAATATAGGTCCTGATGGTTCTGTTATGATAGAAAAGGATTATTCAACTGTAGGTTCCGGTTTTGAATTTGCTTATGGTGTCTTTGATACTTTATTTAAAGAGAATATGCCTATACAAGAGGGAATTAAGTTAGCAGTAAGAGGAATAAATGCAGCAATGCAAAGAGATGTTAACACAGGTGAAGGTATAGATGTTATCACAATAACAAAAGAAGGGGTAAAGAAAGTTCTAACAAGAAAGGTTGATTATACTATTAAAGAATAATTATTTTTTAAAGATGGAAGTTAAGGAATTACAATCTAGAATTAATGAAACTATTGAATTAATTGATAAAAAAACCAAGTGTGAACATAATGTAAATAACACCTTCCTTCATTTAATCGAAGAGTTGGGTGAAGTTGCTAATCAATTAAATAAACCAAATATAAGAAATGAAGAAACTAAAAAAGAAGATTTAGCAGATGAATTAGCTGATGTTTTACTTTTGACAACAAGGATAGCACATTTACATGATGTTGACATTGAAGAGGCTATTGAAGGAAAAATTAAGAAATTAAAGGAAAGACATAATCTATAAAAATGGTAATTAAGATATTAGAAGAAGTATTAAGCCAAATACCTAACAAATCTAAAGTTAGTATCTCTGGTTTTGAAGGTGCAAATATAATTCTTTATACTAAAGATAAAGAGTTTTTCTTAGAAGGTAGTGCTATTATAAAAAATATAGTTAATAATATTAAAAAAAGAATTGAGTTGAGACCAGATCCTTCTATAACTATGGATATGGAAGAGGCTAAGAAAAAGATTGAGAGTTTGTTACCCTCTGAAGCTGGAGTTGGACAAATTATATTTGATCCGCAAAGAAGTATAGTTATAATTGAAGCTGAGAAACCCGGTTTGGTAATTGGCAAGCAAGGTGAATTATTAAGACAAATTAAAAAGGAGACATTTTGGATTCCTTTGATTAGAAGAACACCTGCAATTCGTTCTAAGATTATTGAAAATATTAGAAGAGTATTATATGAGAACAATGATTACAGGAAAAAGTTCTTGAATAAGATTGGTGAAAGAATTTATGGTGGATGGACTAAAGAGAAGAAACATGAGTGGGTTCGTGTTTCATTTTTAGGTGGAGCTAGACAAGTAGGTAGAAGTTGTTTATTTTTGCAGACCCCTGAATCAAAAGTTTTACTTGATTGTGGTGTGAATGTTGCAGCAGATGAAACAAATGCTTATCCAATATTAGATGCTCCTGAATTTAATATAGAACAATTAGATGCTATAATTTTAACACATCCACATTTGGATCATTCAGGTTTTATTCCTTGGTTGTATAAAATGGGATACAAAGGTCCTCTTTATTGTACTGCTCCTACAAGAGATATAGCTGCTTTGCTTGCTCTGGATTATATAGGTGTTGCACAAAAAGAAGCTAAGAAATCATTATTTGGTGCTCGAGATGTAAAAGAAATGGTGAAGCACACAATTTGTTTAGACTATAATGAGGTTAGTGATGTTACACCTGATTTTAGACTTACTTTGTATAATGCTGGTCATACTCTTGGTAGTGCTATGGCACATTTACATATTGGAAATGGTTTACATAATTTACTTTATACAGGAGATTTGAAATATTTGCGTACACAAACTTTAGAACCTGCAAGTACAAGATTCCCTAGATTGGAAACTGTAATTATTGAGTCTACTTATGGTGCAAAAGAAGATATATTACCTTCTCGGAAATCATGTGAGGTTGAATTAATTAATTATATTAAGAAAACACTTTCTCGTGGTGGAAAATGTTTGATTCCTGTTTTAGGAGTTGGTAGAGCACAAGAAGTTATGTTAATATTAGAGAAAGCTGTTCGTGAAGGTGCTTTAGAAAAGGTTCCTATATATGTTCAAGGTATGGTTTGGGATATAACTGCAATACATACTGGTTATCCTGATTTTTTAAACAAGAATGTTCGTAAGAATATTTTTCATAGAGATGAAAATCCATTCTTATCTGATGTTTTCAAATGGGTGGGTTCTAAAAAAGAGCAAGATGAGGCAATTGAGAAGTCAGGTCCTTGTGTGATTATGGCTACATCTGGTATGATGACTGGTGGTTCATCTGTTGAGTATTTTAAAAGGTTGGCTGATAATCCTAAGAATGCTATCTTATTTGTTTGTTATCAAGGTGAAGGTTCACTTGGTAGAAGAATACAGAATGGTGAGAAAGAAATTTTATTAGCTGATGGTACAAGAGCTGAGTCTATTGGAGTAAAGATGGATGTCAATACAATTGCTGGTTTGACTGGTCATGCTGGTCGTAATGAGTTGACTAGATTTATTTATAATTTAGATCCTAAGCCTAAAAAAATTATAGTTAATCATGGTGAGAGTTCTAAATGTCTAGGTTTGGCTAGCTCTTTACATAAGTTGAATAGGGTTGAGACTATTGCTCCTAAGAATTTGGAAGCTGTTAGGTTGAGATAATTATTTATAGTAGTTATATTTCTTGTTTTGTATGAGTGCGGGTTTTGAAGAAGGTAGTTCTGTAAGAGTTATTGATAAAGAGTTGACTCCTTTAGAAAGAAAAAATTATTCAGGTTCGTTGGGGGTTATTGTTAAATCTGCTATTGAATTAGGTATTGATGGTGGGCCTGTTGATTATTTAGTTCAACTTGATAATTATAAAAAGTCTGTTAGATTTTATCCTGAAAGTTTAGTTGTTGAGAAAAAGAAATCATAATTTCTTAACTTTATAATATATTCTCAATAGAATTATAGTACCAACTATCATGAAAGGTATAGTA
>CBFCXS010000045.1:0-6234 GCA_965602085.1 Candidatus Woesearchaeota archaeon | reverse complement strand
GTTTAAAGAGAGTGATAAGTCTAGATTGAAACAGATTTCTAGGTATGAATGGTTTGCAAAAAATAAACCGTGGCAGAGACAGTTTAAATTGATGAAAGAAATGGGTGCTAAAGCTGAAATACAAGCATTGAGTTCCAGGGGTATTAGTTTTATCTCTGATAAGTATCTACCTGAGAAGATTAAGAAGAAGGATTTCTTAGATTAGAGAAAGGTTTTTAAAGCAAAATTGTGTTTTCTTGCTTATGCCTCGGTAGCTCAGCAGGTAGAGCACATGGCTGTTAACCATGGGGTCGAAGGTTCGAGTCCCTCCCGAGGCGTTCTTTTTATAGAGTACCTTTTTTTAAAGAATCAGCTAGAGAGGCTACGAGTCCATCTACACCATCTTGTCTATTTTCATCAAGTCTTCTTTCATCCCTTATTTTTGCTCCTCGATATGTTTTATCTAAATTAAGCATTTCTTCTGACCTTTTTGAGTAGAAAGCAATAAATTTATATTTTAAATCTTGTATATTTCCCTCTCTTTCTGCTACTTCCCATACAGGTGCGAGTTGTCTTAATATTTTTGATTGAATTCTTCCAATCTCTCTTGGTTTATTTACAATATAGAATAACCATCTAACTGCTTCTTCTTCTGGGTCCGGGATACAGTTCCATAATAATTGTCTTTCCATGAGTTGAGTAATGTTTTCTGGTATGTATTTAAATTTTACTGTTAGAAATGTTTATAAAGCATTATTTGATTTTTACCTTTAGGGTCCCGTGGCTCAGCTTGGTAGAGCACTGCTCTGATAAGGCAGGGGTCCCCGGTTCAAATCCGGGCGGGACCATTCACATTTGAGAAATGATTTCTCTGAATTTTTCAGATTTCCTAGATATGTCCTCTATTAATTTTTGTAAAGAGTCTTCTTTTTTCCTTAGGTTAAATTTGTCTTTTTTTATTATAGCTTTTAGTTCGTCTGTTAATCCTATACTTTGTTTGATTTGCTCTAAAGTTCTGTTTTCTTTTTTAACTTCTGATTCTTCTTTTTCTGTGAACTCTAGAATGCTATTTATTTTGTCTTTATATTCTTGCTTTAGTTCTGCTCCTATTAATGTTCTAGACATGTTTCTTATTTTTTTGATATTCTTTTGTATATCTTTATTGTAGCTTTCTTGTGTTTTAAGAAAGTATGATATTAATTTTTTATCTTCTATGTTGTTTGAAATATCATCATAACTTGTATATTTCTCACCAAATTTTCTTTTTTTATCTAGGATTATGTTATAGAATAAACTGTGAATTTTTGCAACTCTTTGAATTTTTGCAGATTCACTTACTTTGAATAGTTTGTTTTTTATATTATCTATAATGGAAGGTTTTTTTGTTTTTTTTACTAATTCTAGAATTTCTTTGTCTATTTTGAACTCTTCAATAAGATTATTAATTGTATCACTTGGGTAAGATTGATTTTTTAAACTTTTTTTAATTTCATCAACACTAAAGCCTAATTTTAGTGATTTGATAAATGAGAGTTTGAACTGTTTTTTGAAGTTCTTATTAATCTCTTTTTTCATATTTATTTAGAGGTGGTTTTTATTAATAAAGGTTGCTTTTAGAAACTTTTATATAAGGCTCTTTTTGGGGTTAGTGATATGATAGTTAAGTTATTTGGTGTTGTTGATTTGTTGGCTGCTGTATGTTTAATTCTCTTAAAATGGGGAATAGGTAGTAAGATAGGATTAGTTTTAGCTATATTTTTGGGTGTGAAAGGTTTGATATTCTTTTATAATTGGGCGAGTGTTGTTGATTTAATTAGTGTTTTAGTTTTGGTGTTGGCTGCTTTTGGTTATTATTTTTCTTTCAGTTGGTTGTTTTCTTTGTGGTTGTTACAGAAAGCGTTTTTTAGTTTGTTAGCTTAATGTTTTGCTTCATACATAAGGTATGAGATTAGTGCTGCTATACTAAATGTGAATGCTATTAAGACTGTGGATGCTGTGCTCATGAAGTTCATTAAGATTGCTATTACTCCAATGAAAGCAAGGCTTGCTATGTATAATGGTTTTGACCCAAAAAAAACTGTTCCTCCTGCTATACCTGGTAATGGTAGCATGTAAGAAACTGCCATAGCTAAATTTATGATTATCAATGGTTTTGCTATTTGTGATGGAATCTGTGATGCTAATAATGCTAAGAAAATATTTACTAATGGTCCAACAACTGCTATTTTTGCTGATTCAATATCTGTTAAGTTGACATATTTTTTACCAATTCTGTATGCTTTTGTGATTTTTGTTTCTATTGATGTTATTGCTGCAAAGAAAATTTGTCCGCTTGAAAGAATGTATGTTAGGATTGAGAGAATTATTCCAATTGGGATATAAGTTATTGATAATTTTTTTGTTAGTTTAATTTTAATATCTTTTCTTGCTGTAATTATCCTTTTTAACTTCCATAAATCTAGAATTACTTTACAACCATATACCTTTGCTAATCTTTTTTGTGCGTAAATGTGCAAACCTAAAGAAACTGTTGTGAATAATAGAATTGTTAAGAAGTTAAATAACCAATATGCTAAATCTAATTTTGGTTGTTTATCATCAAATCCAAATATAAGTGACAAAACTAGTACTGCTATAATGAATGTTTTTAATTCTTTATTGATTTTAATTCACCTATAATTCCTTCTTCGTGTCCTGCACCTACAATTGCAAATATTTTCTTCTTAGGAAATCTTAAGATTAGTTTGTTTAAATTTTTTGCCATTATTTGGTTCCTTTCTGTGACTAGTGTTTTGTGTACACTTGGATATCTTTTTTTAACAATTTTAATTAATTTTTCTATTGTTTTTGTTTTTGGGACTTTTTTTAAATCAAATTTTATCCTTTTTGGTTTTAATGAGAATGGAAATAATAAGTCTTTTAGAAACCTTAATTTTTCTTTTAATGTTAAACTACTCATTAATCTTTTAATTGTTATTTTGATATCCTGATCTATTAGAGCTATGATTAGTTTGTTTTTCCTTGCTAAATCTATTGCTTTTTTCATTTCTGCACCTGGTTTTGTCCCTACTGATTTGCCTAATCTTTTTTCTGCCCAAGCACCTATAAAATTGAATAAGAAGCCTTTTACCCCTAATCTTTTGATATCTTTAAGTGAGAATTTCCTCTTTTTTGATAATATAGCATGAAATCTTTTTTTATCCAATTCTAAGGCTATAACTTTTGGTTCGTGCTTTTTGATTATACTTTCTACTTGTTTTACACTCTGTATGGCTATATGTGAAGTGCCTAAAATAATTAGATTTTTATACCTATGCATCTGAGTATAAAAATATTTAAATACTTATAAGATTTGCTACAATCAAGGAGATTTGATAGAAATGGCCTTAAATTTAAAGAAAATAAGCGAAATATATGAAATGAAGGTTTTTACAGACCAAGGTGACTATTTTGGTGAAATTGAGGAAAGTATTTTAACAGAAAATAAGGTTTTTGGATGGAGAGTGAAGGCTACAAAGAATTCTGCTTTAACTAAAATTTTAGGTGGAGCTAAAGGTGTAATTGTTCCGCATCAATTAGTAAAAGCTATTGGAAATATAATGATTATTAGCAAATCTGCTATACCAACTTATGAAAGTGAAAGAGAAGAGTTAGAGAAAGTTGAGAAAGTGGAAAAGTAAACTTTAAATAGTTTATAGTTCTTTTTTATTTTATGGCTTCACCATTAGAAATCGCTGTACAATTTTTAGATGATTTTGGTTTCTTTAGTGTTGTATTGCCTTTTATTTTTGTTTTTGCTATTGTTTTTGCTATTTTAGAAAAAACTTTAATTTTAGGTAAAGAGGTAAGAGGAGAGAATAAAGATGCTCCTAGATCTAGTATAAATGCAATGGTTAGTTTTGCTGTTGCTCTGTTTGTTGTTGGTGCTACTAATATTGTTTCTGTAATTCGTGAGAGTTTACCTATGGTTGTTTTGGTTTTGGTTGCTATTATTAGTTTTATGTTATTAGCTGGAAGTTTTATGGCTGGTGAGTTTAGTTTTGATGATAAACCACGGTGGAAAATCTTTTTGACAATTTTAATGTTTATATCTGTAATATTAATTTTTATGGGTGTTATTAAAACTTCATCTGGTGTGAGTTGGTTATCTTTTATTTGGAATTATACTTTAACTAATTGGGCTACTGGTCCAATTGTTTCAGGATTAGTATTTTTAGTTGTGATTGTGGCTTCAATATTTTTTATTGTTTGGCCGTTTGCTAAAAAAGAGGGAGATAAATAATGGCATTAGATTTTATGAGTTTATTAGACCAATGGGAAAATATGGGTGTGTTTAATGTTTTATTGCCTTTTTTATTAGTGTTTGCTATTACTTTTGCTGTTTTAGAAAAATTAGCTATTTTCCAAGGTAAAAGACAAATAAATGGAATTGTAGCTGCGGTTTTGGGTATCTTAGTTGTGAGAAATCAATATATAGTTGGTTTGATAAATAGGTTTTTACCAAATGTTTCATTATTCATGATTGTAATTTTAATGTTCTTATTACTAATTGGTATCTTTGCTGGTGATAGTAAAATATTCCGTGGAAGTTTATTAGGATTATCTGCTGTTATATCTTTAATTTTTGTTGTGTGGTCCTTAAGTTCTGATTTTGTGGGTGAAAAGTTTGGATTACCAGATTGGTTATATGGCTTGGATGAACAAACTAAATCTGCTATTTTATTTATTGGAATATTTGTAGTTGTAATATGGTTAGTTACTAGAGATAGTGGTGGAGGAAGTGGTGCTACTGGACCTGCTTTTGGTAATTGGTTTAGTAGACTTGGTGGAGAAATGCAACCACCACCAACAATAAAGCCACCAGGAACTTAAAAATGGCAGCTATAGTTTCCTCTGAATTGTTGCAATATATATCCCCAGTATTAGTTTGGATATTTGTTTTTGCAATATTATATGTATTATTACAGAAAATTGATTTGTTTAAAGGTAATCAACCAATGAGTGCTGCAATTGCTTTTGCAGCTTCTATATTGTTTGTAGTTGTTCCTGTAATGAGAGATTTAGTTCAAGAAGTTGTTCCTTGGGTATTAGTTATGGTTTTAGTTATAGTTGTTATATTAATAATCTTGATGTTTATGGGTTACAAAGAAGTAGATATAGTCAAGTATATGCAGGAAAATAGTTTTGGTGCTGTGATTTCTATTATTATAATTATATTGTTTTTAATTATTTTGGGTAAAGTTATTGGACCTGGTTTTTATCAATATCCTGGACCAACTGAAATAGGTTTAGCAGCTAATTTTAGAAGAGTATTTTTTAATCCTAAGACTTTAGGTATGATTTTTATTTTAGTTGTTGCTTTCTACTTTATTAAAGCTATTTCTATACCTATGAAAATAATAAAGAAATAAAATTATTTTTTAAGTTTTTTAGTTATTCTTTCAAGTTCTTTAACATTTTTTGCTAAAGGTTGCATTATTTTTTGCATTACTTTTTCTATTGCTTTCATCTCTGTACCAATACTTTGGACATTTCTATCATATTCGCTTACTTTACCTATCATTGCTTTTTCCATGCCTTCAAATCTTTGCATTAATCTTAATAGTTCTTGTTTAATTGAGACAATTTCTGTTCTTGCTCTTTCTTTCCAGATGTTTATATCTCCAAAAGATTCCATTGCTTGTCTCCACTTTTCTTCTACAACAGATTCTATTAGTGATTCTATTTCTTCAATATTTGTTCTATTGTATGCTAATTGTGCAACTGGTAAAGAAGGTTCTTGTAATGTAGCTACTTCTTCTGGTTCTGGAGCTTCTGGCATTTGTGGTTGTTGTGGCATTGCAGGTTGCTGAGGCATTTGTGGTTGTTTCATTGGTTGCTGAGGCTGTGCTGGTTGTTGTGGCATTTGAGGTGCTCCACCTTGATCCATTATAGAAGTTTGCATTCCTGAGAATCCTGCAGGTGCTTGCATTGGTTGTTGTTGCTGTGCTGGTTGCTGTGGCATTTGTGGTTGTTGTGCTGGCATTGCTGGAGGGGCTTCTTGTGTTGGTTTTCTTTGTTCCATTTGTACTTCCTCTTTTTCTCCAGGAGTTTTTAATTTACCCTTTTGTTTTTCAATTAATTTTTCTAATTTATCTCTTTCCTCTGCCAATTTTTTCAGACCTCTCTTTTAATTTTTCTTCTATTATTTTATCTACGTCTTCCTCTGTTATAAATTTAATAGGATTCCACAAGTTAATATATTTTTCTAAAACT
>CBFCXS010000044.1:0-6236 GCA_965602085.1 Candidatus Woesearchaeota archaeon | reverse complement strand
TTCTCTTTCTCTTTACCAAACACACTATCAATTCTAGCTTTAGTCAACTGTAAAGTCTGCTGTAAATAAGCAGGCAACTTATATTTTTTAGCTAAATCCAAACTAGCTTGCAAATACTTAACAACAGAACCCTGAGCAATTGTAAATAACAATTTACCACCACATTTGGAACATTTCCCAGCCAAAGGAGGTCTACGAAATTTCTCATTACAAACAACACACCTAAACTGCTGCATAGAAAACTTACGTAAATTACCTTTTATATCTCTAACAAAATGTCTTTCAATTATCAACCGAGCAACATCCATCTCATCAACAGCCCTTAACTTCTCAGCAACATCCATCTGACCTAAAACTTTCTCCTGCATTGTTGGCAAACTTTTATATGAACTACAGTGAACACATTTATTTATATCAGAATTATGATGTGTAAACATAAAACCTTCATACTCTTCCTCAGAACCTAAAACATCATTAACCATTTTAATTTTAACATCCCAGGGCATCTTAAATTCCATAGCAGCTTCATACAACTCCAAAGGATAACTAGAAACTATATCCATATTGTAAACCATATCATCAACTTCAGAAGGAATCAAACGAGAAGTTAAAACAAGTGGCTCATCCTGATTAGCTCCACGATGATTAGGTAAAAATTTTCGAGAAAAATTAAGCAAAGCATCCATCATTAACATTATCCCTGCCTCATCACCATCACAATCTCGCCTCATAAAAGAATGAAAATAAGGATGTGCTAACAATCCTTGCAAGTCAGAGAAACCAATTATTCTACCAATAATCCCAGCACAAGTATGAGGACTCATTCCTATAACTAATTGACCAATTAAATCTTCTTCACTATCCAAATTAAAATAAGGTTCCAAACCATATAACTTTACAAGCAACTCATCAATAAATTTAGTAATTTTAAACAAAGTCTCATCAGCTTTATCATCCAAAGTTTCAGGGCAGGAGGGCAAAATTATATCCTGACATTTAATCTCCAAAATTTGGTCAACATTTTTTAATTCTTCACCATAAATATCTCTATCATAACCTAATTCTTTTAATTTTTCAATAGAAGCTCTAATCTCTTTTGGTTTAAAATGAGTTATAGGCATCTCAGTCATATCATACCTAATAGTACCATCCTTATTTACATAAAGCCCATATTTCGCACGTAAAATTCCTTTAACCAAGTTCTCAGGAGTATGGTCTTCATTACTTGTTCCTCTCACACCTTTGATTAATTCAGGATAATGTCTAGTTCCTAATTTCTTAAGTGCACAATCAAAATAATGTTTAACATCAATCTGCCTAGTACTGTAAGTTAATTTTTGCTCATGATCACAATTTTTTTCACCACATAATCTACATTTATAATCCTGCCTAGTTTTAGTACCACAAACCTCACAAACATTATACACACTTTCTTTAGAACATTTTTCACAAAACTTTAAAGGAAACTGTGCTCTAACAAAACCTTTATCCAAAGCAGATTGAAAACATCTCAACCTACCACCCTCTTTTCCAACAGGAAACAAAACTTGCGGACTTCCAGTTAATTTTCTCATTTTAGATTTCTCAGGTCTACCCATACGCCCACCAATAAACACACCAGACTTATCATAAATTTTAACACCAGACAATTTACTAACTACAGACAAAACATTTGGATACTCATCTAAATTAATATTAAAAACAGAAGTTCCACCAATTGTAAACAAAAAGGCTTTAGCCCACTCACCTTCAATTACAACATGTTCTTTTGCAACAACTCTATGTGGCACACCTAGAATTTCTAATGTTCTTTTAGGGTCTTCAGAACTTAATTCTAAATCAATATCATAAACAAAAGGTAAAACTATTTTCTTTTCATTTAAATCTCCTTTTTTCAACCACTCAACTAAACTTCTAAATTGTTTTTTCTTTATATCTTTCCAATGAAAAACATAACGTGGATGCAAAGGAATTTTAGTCTCCTCACATAACCTAATAGCTTCATCAACATCTAAATCTCTTTTATCAATTCCAGTTTCAGCCATCCACCACTCTTCACAATAACCAACAGGAACTAACATATGAGCTCTATCAAAAAAATCACCATAATTTATTAAAACATCTCCAAGATACAAAATTTCCTCAATCTCTTTAAAATATTTTTTAGCCATCTCCTCAGTTTCTAAAAAAACAACTGTTCCATTATTTAATTTAACAATAGGACCTTCAATACTATCACAGTGCATATAAGTTGAAGCTTTTCCAGGCCTCTCAACTTTTAATTGAGTACCAGCTGCAATAAAACTATTCACAACAACCATGGTTGCAGGATGAACTGCTTGTGCAGAAAGTCCAGAAATCCTAGATCTACCATACCTTAATCTAAAACCACCTTTAGCCAATGGATGTGTAAAAACAGGTCTACCAGCAACTAAATCTTTAATAAAAGTATAATCAGGACTTATCTTAGCTTTATCTTTTTCTTTAGCTTTCTCACCTTTAGCTCTAATTTTTTTCTGTAACTTAACAAACTTTTCCATAAAATCCCAATGTTTCATATCAAATTCTTTATTCCACTTAGAAAATTTTCCCCAAAACTTTGCAGCTTTCTGATTTAATCCTTCTGCCATAACTAAACATTTTCCATTACTAAGAACATTACCTTCAACTCTAGGTAAATTTTTAAAATTACTAACATCATATCTTTCAGTAGGTTCCCCTTCAATTTGCACAGGCAAATATTTAGTCATAAACTCTACTTCTTCTTCACTTGGGAAATATTGCAAATTAGTAATTCTCTCATGAAAATCTCTTAGCTCAGTTACCATTCTTTTAATTTCATCTTCACTGGGATCATAAACAGCATAATTCATTTTACTCCTAACATAATCACACAAAGCAACAAACACACAAACAGCAGTTGTACCTGCACTTCTTATAGGTCCGGCAAAATAAAGTGCAAAATAATCTTCATCTTTTTTTGTTTTTTTGAATTCTAATCTTGTAAAACCTTCCAATGGACTAGCAACAACACCATTAGTTATATAAGCTAATCCAGTTCTTAATCCAACTTCAACTGCTTGGTGCTTATCATCAAACTTACAAAATTTTTCTTGTGCAACTTCCAAGGCAATAGTAAAAGCAACTCTCCAATCCTGCAAACCATATTGATTTTCCAGTTCTTGAATTCTTTTAACTAAACCAGAATTTTTTATTTTAGAAGCAACAGTAGAAATTAGGCTTTCAACTCTTTCTGCCATATTCTCAGCAGTTAAAATCTCAACTTTATCATCAGGGTCATAACCTTTTTTCCGTGCATTGTTCGCAGCAAGAAAAGCTTTACCCATCTGTTTGTTTAGTTCTGCAAAATAATCCCTCATATGTTTACTCATCATTTTTTAAAATCTAATTCTTTTACCTCTCTAGATTTCAAATTAACTAAAGTAATCTTACCAGGATCAGGATGTATTCCCATTTTCTCTTGAAAAGTAGTTTGCCCAACAAAACAACCACAACAAATTAAATTAACATTATTATAAGAGGAAACACTTGTTCTATGCATGTGAGCTGTTACTAAAAAATCAGGAACTTTATCTATAACCAAAGGATCTTCTTTATTATCTGGTATATACAAAGTAGATGTATGAGTTGGAGCTAAATGTCTTCTTTGTAATAAAAATTTCATAATTAAATCAGACCTATCATTTCCTCCTTCTAATCTTATACTTTCAACATTATCTGCATAATAATGAAAACTATATCCATGATATAATAAAATATCAAAACCAGGAAAATCTTTTGAAGAATGAATATTAACTAAACTAGGATTTGTTGTCATCATAACATTTTTTAATTTCCACAAAGGTGCAGCTAAATCCTTATCTAAAACAGGTTGTGGCTCAGAAATACGCAGAGCATCATGATTCCCTGGACAAATAATTATATTTATATCCTCTCTTATTTTTGATAAATATTCCCCACAAACTTGATATTGAGTATAAATATCTGTAATGTTTAATTCTTTATCTTGATTTGGAAAAATTCCTACACCATCAACCAAATCGCCAACAATAAATAAATATTTAACACTTCGAGCTAAAGCTTTCTGCTCTTTCCCACCAACTTTACAATTTAACCAATCTATAAAATTTAAAAATTCTTTTTCATAAAAAACATTAGAGCCTATATGCATATCCGCTATAAAAACAACAGAAACATCATCTTCAACTTTCTTCAACTCTTTACCTAAAGGAACATCAGGAAAAACAACACTATTCACAAAAACAATTTTATCACCAGAGTTACCAACAACACCTATAACTTCATCATGAACAAGGTCTTTTGCTAAATTATAAACATCTTCTCTGGTTTTCATAACAACAGCTTTTATAATTCCTGTAGGGTCTTCTAACTCTAACATTATATTTCCCTTTTTGGTAAATGTTTTTTTTGTAATCAAACCAATTACAGCAACTTTATCACTCTCTCTTCTACTCAAAACTCTAGAAATAGAAACAACACCAGAAAGTTCAGGTCTTACTTGCAATATATTTCTCAGACTTTCATATCTCTTTTTAAAATATTGAACAAAATCTTGAACTTCTCTCTTTTTGGAATAATCTTCCTTATAAGTTTTCATAACAACAACACTAGAATCTGTTTCATCACTGTCTACTTCAACAACTTCTTCTGGTTTCTTAACATCATCAATTATATTATCAATAACTTCTTTTTTTGTTTCAGAAATATTATAATAAAGAACATCTAAAAAAGTTTTATAGATTTTTTCATCTTTACCCTTTTCAAACATAGACTTGCTTTTTTCAAATTCATTCCAATTTATATCACCAACTTCACCATTTTTCAAAACAAATAAAAGATCTTTATTTAAAATAAGAGGTTTATCTTTAGTAGAAATTTTAGATTTAAGGGAATCAACAATTTCATAATCATTATCAAATTTTTCTAAAAAATCTGGACTAACTAAGAAGTTTCTATTTAATAGGTTTAAAATAATTTTACTCTTACTCATAAACTAAAGCCCTCTTTTAACATATCCACTATAGTCTTAATATGAGAATCTGAAACAGCTATACATATCTCCCTAGTCCTACCATACCTGCCTTTACTTATTACTTTAGCATTAATTATTCCAAGCATATCTAATTCAGCAATAATATCACTAACTCTCCTTTGAGTTAAAGGTCTCAAACCAATTTCAAAACAAATTTTCTTATAGTGTTCATAAATATCACCAGTAAACATAGTAGGTTTCTTAGAACAAGTTAATAATAAGGAATACAAAGTTATCTTAAATTGTTTTGGTTGTGAGTTAATAATATCAACTATTCTATCCCTCTCAATTTTATCTTCCGCAGCATCAATATCTTCTATATTAATCTTTTTCCTATTTTCTCTCTCAGCTAATTCACCAGATACTCTCAATAAATCCAAAGCTCTACGAGCATCACCATGCTCACGAGCAGCAAAAGCAGCACACTTTTCAATAACACCCTCACTAACAATATTATTCTTAAAAGCAATTTTAGATCTCTGCTTTAAAATTTTTTGTAATTGTATAGCATTATATGGAGGAAAAACCAATTCTTCTTCACTTAAACTACTTTTAACTCTTGGGTCTAAATTATCAGTAAACAACAAATCATTACTCACACCTATAATACTAATCTGACTATATTTTAATTCAGAATTTAATCTTGTAAAATTATATAATATTTCATCACCAGCCTTATGAATTAACTGATCAATTTCATCAAGAACCAAAACTAATAAAATTTTTTCTTCTTCTAAAGATTTTAAAAATATTTTATAAATTTCATCAGTTGGTAATCCTGTAGAAGGAACTTCATTACCAAACTCTCTAGCTAATTGTGCAATTAATCTATATTCAGTATCAGCGATACGTTTTAATTTACAATTTAAATAAAAAACTTTTAATTTAACTTTATTTTTTTTAGCAATTCCTAATATATGGTCAATAACATGTTTCACACATAAGGTTTTTCCAGTTCCAGTTTTACCATAAACAAAAAGATTAGATGGTTTTTCATTTTTCAAAGAAGGTGCTAATATACCAGCTAAGGTTTTTATTTGTTCATCTCTATGTGGAACATCTTTTGGTGTATAACTTATTTGTAATGATTTTCTATTTTTAAAAATTGAATCTTGCTTTAAATAATTTTTGCACGACTTTTCAGTTCATATAGCAATTTTAG
>CBFCXS010000043.1:0-6290 GCA_965602085.1 Candidatus Woesearchaeota archaeon | reverse complement strand
CACATGTTAGTTTTGTTAGGGTGTGTGTTTTTAATTTTGGAACTGAGATTATATAGTCTGCTTTTACAACTGGTTCTGGCAAGTAGAATTTTTTAAGGTATTTATTTTTAGGAATTTTGATTAGTTTTTGTTTGGCTCTATCAAAATTTATAACTTTGGCATTGTATTTTTTTGCTATTTTTAATATACCTGATTTTTTAATTGCTTTTTCTGTGTTTTCAAATGAGGAATCTCCTATCCATATTTTGTTATCTTTTAGTACTTTACAGATTGCTTCTATAACTTTTGGGTTGGTTGTTACTACATGTCTTTTTCTGTAGGAGCCTAATAGGTTAGGTTTGATTAGAACTGTTTTGTGTTTTTTTGGTTTCCAGAGTTTGAAAGCTGCTTTTATTGCTGGTAGTATGTCTCTTTCTTTGTATGACTCACACTTTCTTATTAAAACCTTTACTATCTTATTCACCTCTTTTAGTAAAGTTAATAAAGGAATGTTTAAAAATTTATTGTATGGATGTAGTTGAGTTTGAAATTAGTGACTATCTTGTACTTTATAGAGAAGCTAAGGATGATAGAGCTAGAAGAGAAATTGATTATCATTGTATTACTAAAATTTATGAATTAGTTGATTTTGATGATGAGAAAGCTAGGAAATATATAGATATTTATAAGATGTTGAGAGATAGTCAAACTGTTCTTTCTGATTGATATCTTTTATCTACTTTTTCTATTTGTTCGTAGATGTTAGGTATTAAATCATAGTTTTTTGCTTCTTCTAAAGTAACCCATTTGTGCTCTGTTAATTCATCTTCTTTTAATTTAACTTCTCCTTCATGATGTTCTGCATTTAAACTTATAATTATTGTTGAGAATCCATTTGGTCTTATAAATCCTAAGTTTGACACATAATCTATATTTTTTATTTTTAATCCTGTTTCTTCTGCTATTTCTCTTTCTAAAACTTTTTCAAATATATCTAACCAGTGGAATTCTGTTCCTTTTTCTGTATTTATGAAATCATTAACTTCTAATTTTCCACCTGGAACACACCATTTGTTTGGGAATGCTTTTTCGTTTTCACTTCTTTTACAGATTAAGTATTTGTTTCCTTTTCTTATTATACCTGTAACTGCAATGTAATGTGCCTTTTGTTTTATTTCATCCATTTTTTGTGTCCCCATTGAATTAATAGGTCTATTTCTTTTATATTTGGGTAATCACATGCCCCATAACATGTTGAGAACCAGATTAGAATATTAGCTTTTGTGTGTTTTTTTAGATAGTTTACAATATCTATAGCTTTAGGTTTTAAACCGTCTGGTAGCTGAATTAAGACATTCTTTGCTTTAGATTTTTTTATTTCTTTTACTGCTTTGTTAAGTTCTAGGTTGTATTTCATTATTCTCCTCTAAATGTTGATTTTTTATCTATAGTTTGTGTCCAGGTTTGTCTTTTACCACATTTTGTACAGTATCTTGAGTAGTCTCTTATATTTGAGCCATAGTATGACTTAAATTTTTTCTTTGACCATTTGTGCAGTCCTAGTTTGCATAATACTTTCATTTTAAATTATATATTGTTTCACTCCAATAATTTGTTCCATCTGTATTCTTTTCAGTGAATTTATATATTAAACCTGCTTTATTTAGTATATATAAATATTTGTAGATTGTTGTATTTGGTATTTTTAATTGTTTTGAGATATTATTAATTTTTCCTGATTTAATGCATTTTATAGAATTATATACTTTATTTAAATTTATTTTAGATAGGTGATGATTAGGAAACAAATAGTTCAAGTGGTTTAATGAATAATTTTTATTTTCTATGAAAAATTTAAGCCTATTATATTTCCATGTTCCTTTTTCGAAGTAATCTAACCATTTAGTTAAGTATTCTTTATTTCTTCCGGATTTAGATTCAATTAACCAAGTTTTACTTTTTTTATTAAATCTTTTATTAACTTTAATTTTATCTATTGATAATATATTATAACTATCATAGATTAATTGCTTACTTTTTGAGCTTAAAGCAACCATTCCTGTTGTTTTTATTCCACCATCAAAAGACATTACTCCTTTAATAAATGCTTTTCTAATATTTAAAGAATTATTTTTGATTAAGTTTGGTTCTTTAACAATATAAGCTTTTTTTCCTGAAGGAATTTTAAATATGTTTTTAAAATAACGAGCAATTATTTTATTATTAAACCAACAATTATAGGTATTATCTTTTTTATTAAATCTAATTATTGCATTAAATCCAAAGACTTCTTTTATCCACCTACTACACAATTTTATTAAATCTATTTTTCCATCACTAATTTTTAATCTATAGGAGTGCCCTTCTGGTTTTGAATGACCATCTGCTATGAAAGCCCCAATTAATTTTGCAAAGGTCTCATTAATTTCTTTTACTGCTTTAATCTTTTGATTTGTAGTGTCTGCTTTACATATGAAATATTTAAAATTATTAATAATTTTATTTTTAAAACCTGAATTTGTAGTTTTTATTAATTCTATTACTATAGATAGAGGTAATTCTAATTTTTGTTTAGAATATTTTAACCTGATTAAGTGTTTAACTGTAGTACTAAGCCCAAAATTTAAATTTCTATTTATTCCAATAGCAATTTTATTTTGACTTTTTTTATTCAATAATTTGATATATCCTTTTCTTAGTAAGGTTGGATTAAAGTTTACCCAAATATAACTCTTTGGTGTATCTTCTTTAGAATGGAGTTTAAATAAGTCAAATATTTTAATCACCCTCTTTTATTATTAAAAATGAAACTTGCTTTATATATCTTACGCGCGTGTCAGAAAAGTTGTCTATTTAATGGAATATATATGTTGGAGAATATAATTTATTCAATAATATTAAATAATTTGCTAATATCCAGTTCAAATCCTGTTGTTGGGTTCATTAAATCCCAATTATTTAAGACTAAAGGGTTAAACTCCCCAATTGTTCCTATTTCTTTATTATTCACAAAAATTTTAGCAGTTCTGCCTGATATAAATGATTTATGTTCTAGTTCTTCAAATTTATAATTATCAAATCCTAAATTTTCAAGAATAGATATTAAAGTTTGTTTTACTGGTGTAAAATCTGAATTTGTATTTGAAATTAAACAAGCTAATTTTAATATATTTTTGGATAAAACATCTTTTGATTTATCTGGTAATACCACATAATTTATTTCAAATATTTTATGAGGTAATTGAGCATTTCTATTGTTATTTATGCTTTTTAATAATTCTGGTAAAAGCCATGTTCTTACCATATTAATGCTTTGTTCTGCTGTGCGACCTAATTTAATATGTTTATATTCTTCTATATTCATTTTTGCATATTGATCATTTTTATCAGTTAAACCAAATGTTAAAACTTCTTGGAAACCTAAACCAACCAATAAATCAATTATTTTATTTTTTATTCTATTTTCAAATATTATATTCCCATTAGTTGAAACTTCTGGCAATTTACATTTAATATTATTAACTCCATATCCCCTAACAATATCATCAGCTATGTCTACATCATGCCATATATCAGTTCTAAAAGAAGGAACTTCAAATTTTACAGAACTTTTAGTTATTTTATCAATACTATACATCATTTTTTTAAGGTATTTAGCACATTCTTCTGCAGTTAAATCAATACCTATCATTTTTTTTATAAATTTTGTAGTTATTTCTCTTTTTTCTTTTTCTAATAAGGGAGTTGTAATTTTTTTATCTGGATAAACTAAATTAACAAAGTATATTTCTCCACCCATGTCTTGAAACATATGAACAATTATATTCAAAGTTTTACTTAATGTTTTAAAATCAAAACCTGAGCATTCTATGAAAACATCTTTTGTGCTATTTGTTATCTTACCTACCTCATCTGAGTTTATAATTGGAGGCATTGATAAGATGTTATTGTTTGCGTCAATGAAGATTGGGAATAATTTTTTATCTTTTAGTAAGTGTTTGTATTCTATACCTGTTGGGTGATTTTGTAGAATTTCATTTCCTGTCATTTCTTTTTCTGCTTCTAATGGTTTGAATTTTATTTTTTCTGGTTCTTCTCCAACAAATCTAATTGGAAATTTAATTTTTTCCATTGGATAGATTCCTATTGCTACTTTTTTTCTGTTTCTTCCAAATGTAGCATGGAGTTTTTCCTGCACCCAAATCATTTCTTTAATCTTTTCATCATCAAACTTAAGATTTTTAATAACTGCACATGCTGTATATGGTCTGGAATTTTTAACTGATTCTTCAATTATAACTTGATAATTTGATTTATGTGCTTTATATTCTGGATTTTTTAAACCAAAATAAGCTCTTAAAACTCTTGCTAATCCATGTGGTGAAACCATATCTGGCCTATCAGGAGTAATATCAACTTTTAATGTGTTTTCTTCAACTTCATCAAGCTCCATACCTATGTCAAAAAGTGTATCTTCTAATTGTTTAATAGTTATATCTTTTCCAATAAGCCCTTTTAATATATTAAAATCAGTTTCTAAAGTTACCATTTTAATCTTTCCTTATAGGGGTTTTATATTTTCTAATCCAATTTAAATCACATTGAGGCCCTAAAAGCTCTTTTAATTTTCCTTTTTCATATAAAATCATAGCTAATCTTTCAACACCTAAACCCCAAGCAACTACTGGTTTTTTGATACCATAGGGTGCTAATGATTCTGGTCTAAACATACCTGAATTAATTAATTCTATGTATTTTTTCCTTTTTTTATCATAATATAATGCTTCTAATGAACTTTCTGTGTATGGATTATATGTAACTTTAAATTTTATTTTATGGAGACCCATTTTAGAGTAAAATTCTTTAATAAATCCCATTAGGTTTTTTAATGATAGATTATTATCCATTACAAAACCTTCTACTTGGTGGAACTCAGCTAAATGGGTTGCATCAATAGCTTCATTTCTAAAAATTCTTCCTATATAAAAATATTTAGCTTTATCAAGTTTCTTTATATCTTTTAACCCAAAATATCTATATGTTGTTGCTGTTGTGTGGGTTCTCATTAACAATTGTTTTGCAACTTCTGGATTCCATTTATACCCATATCCTTTGGAGCCTGTATTTCCTCCTGTTTCATGAGCAGAAATTACTTTATCTACTATTTCTTTTTTTGGGAGTTTTCCTTTGTATGGGAGATAAAAAGTATCTTGTACTTCCCTTGCTGGATGATCTTGAGGTATCCACATTGAGTCCATACACCAAAAAGCTGTTTCTACCCAAGGCCCTTTCATCTCTTGAAAACCCATTTCTATGAAAATATTTCTAATTAAGTCCATTACAGCTGTTAAAGGATGTTTTCTACCTCCAAAAATTTTAGGAACATTGGATGTAATATCATATCTTCTGAAAGTTTTATTTCTAAATGATCTTTTTGATAGCATCTCTGGTGTTAGTGATTCTATTAAATTATTTTTTAATTTTTTTGAAGAAAGTTCTTTTCCTAGTTTTGTTAGTTCTATTGTTCTTTGTTTTTTAATTTCTTTTTTTATTAAGTTTCTTTTTATTAAATCTTGGTCTTCAATCCTATCTTGGGGTAGGGATTTTAATATATTTTCTAATTTGTTGTCTTTTAGAATTTGTTTTCCTTTTTCTGTTATTTCTATTTCTTTTCCTAGTTTGATTGCATCTAATTGTTTAAGTTTACCAATTGAAACATTAAATTCATCTTGTGTTAATGCCTCTCTTATCTTATCCATTGTAGTTGGTAAGAGTTTTAAGAATCTTTTTTCTGGCAAACCTTTCTCTAATACTTCTTTACCATTTTTATCTAGAGTGAATACTTCTTTTTCTGTTGTTTTTATGTTTAAGAGTTCTTTATTTTGCAACCATTGTAATGATCTCATCACTTCTATTTGTTTTAATTTGGTTACTTCTACTATTTTATCTAAATTTTTTGTTGTTTTTAAAGTTGGAAGTACTTTTCTTTCTAAGGGGGTTAAGGATTCTAGTAATTTTGTGTCTTTATCTTTGATTTTTGGTTTCTTTATTTCATCTAAGAAGTCTTGTTTTAGTTTTTCTATGTTTTTTGGGAGTTCTTTGCCTATGTATTTTGATAATTTTCTGAATTTGTCTTTATCTCTTACAGTGTGGAATAGGTACCAATATTCTTTACCTTTGATTTTTAGTTTTTTTAGGTAAGGCATAAATAGTTACTTACCACATTCTTTATAAATGTTTCTAATTACCACAGAATAATGACTTTATTAGTTATATACCACAGAGGGTTTATTTAGTGATTACTTACCACA
>CBFCXS010000042.1:0-6298 GCA_965602085.1 Candidatus Woesearchaeota archaeon | reverse complement strand
TTAGAAGGACTTCCATCCATAGGACATTCAGCAGCTTTATTTTTTGGGAATGCAATTACCTCACGTATATCATTCAAACCTTGCATTAAAGCAACTAATCTATCCAAACCCAAACCCATACCACCATGTATAGGTCCTCCATACTTATAAGCATCCAACAAAAATCCAAATCTCTCACTAGCCTCTTTCTTGCTAATACCAATTATTTCCATTATCTTCTCTTGCAACTTAGGATCTGTAACTCTTATAGAACCAGAACCTAATTCAGTCCCATTCAAAACAACATCAAATAATTTACCCTGAATTTTACCCAAATCTTTAGCAGAACCTAAATATTTCACATGCTCATCTTTTGGCATTGAAAACATATGATGCTCAGGTTCCCAGCGTTTCTCATCTTCATTATAAGCAAAAAGTGGAAAATCTTTAACCCAACAAAAAGCAAACTTATTTTTAGTATTACTTAAATCAGGTTTATCAGTTTTATATTTGGACATTGCATCTTTATAAGAAAGAACAGGAAACTTCCCTAAATTAACTTTCAAAACTTTCTTAAAAACATACTTATACATATTCTCAACAAGAGACATTATATCTTCTTCATCAACAAAACTCATTTCAAAATCTACTTGTGTATGCTCAGGTTGCCTATCTTGTCTCAAATCTTCATCTCTCAAACATCTAGCAATCTGATAATATTTATCAAAACCAGCAATCATCAAAATTTGTTTATACAATTGAGGCGACTGAGGAAGAGCATAAAACTTACCATTATTAACTCTTGAAGGAACAATATAATCTCTAGCACCTTCTGGAGTTTCTTTAACTAACATTGGAGTTTCAATCTCAATGAAACCTTCCTTATCAAAAAACTCACGAACAGCTTGTACAACTTGAGCCCTGAAAATTAATCTATCTCTATTTATAGGTTTTCTCAAATCTAAATATCTATATTTCAATCTCAACTCATCACCAACCATTTTATCTTTATTTACCTCAAAAGGTAATTTCTCAGTTTGATGTAGAACTTTTATAGAACTAGCCTTAACTTCCACATCTCCGGTTGAAATTTTTTTATTAACAAAACCTTCTCCTCTTTTAACAACTTCACCTTCAACTAAAATTACAGATTCATCTTTCAAATCTACTTTAACTTTCTTAGGATTATAAACTACTTGAGTAAGACCATATCTATCTCTAATATCAATAAAAGCTACTTTGTTATAAGCCCTGATAGTGTGAACCCAACCAGCTAGCTTTACTGTCTTTCCATCATGTTTTTTTCTTAATTCTCCACAAGTGTGCGTTCTTAGCATTATATAATTAATTCAAAGAGAAATTTATAAAGATTTGGGTTAAAATGTCTATATTTAAATATATAACTCTTAAACAATAAATTATTTTAAAGTTAAATGAGAATATTTTACCTATGGAATTATCGATAACACAGTTTGTAATTATAGATATTATTCTAATCCTAATAAATTTAGTCTTAGTTTTTGTTTTTTTACCAAGAATCTTAGATTTATTTGGAGATAGAATTAAAAAAATTAGAAATTTTATTAGAGAAAATGAAGGTTTTTTTAGTATTTTTTTCATTGGTTTATTTGCAATTGAACAAATAATACTCATAATTTTAACATCTTTACCACAATTTACTAAGAGTCTAAATAGAATAAAACTAATAATTGGTTTATTTGCATTAATAGTTATCACAACAGCTTCTTTACAAAAATTTGTATTAGAAAAACAAAAAGAATATAAAAAAACTTTATTAGAAAAATCTAATGAAATAATTATAGAACTAAAAGTATTAAATAAATATTTATTAGAAAAATTAAAGGGTAAGTAAAATTTTAGTATTTTCTTTTACAACATTATCAGCTTTCTTCTCTAAAGCTTCAACTTTTTTCTCAATTTCCTTTAGTTCATCATCACTCATTTAAACCAACCTCAATAGAAATAGGACTGTTTTCTTTATTCATTTTATACACCTAATACCTCTTATTTTAATAACTATTATTAAAAATAAAGGTCAATTTGACTTATAAGTATTTATGTTCACTCACCTATAGTATCTACCAACCAATCTCGCAACTTCCTTCCCATCAACCTTTCCACGATACTTCTTCATCACTTCACCCATAACAGCATTAAAAGAAGCCCCTTTATTAGAATCAACAATTTTTTTAACCTCAGCTTCAGAAATCTTTCCAACTTTATATTTATCTAAACTAACTTTCTTACCTTTACTTAAATCACCTAATATCCCAAGAACAGCATCTTTACTAATTCGTTGTTCTTGTAAATTTTCAAAAACAAACTCAAAATCTTTCTTACTTAACTTAGGTTCAATCCCAAAACGAGACTTCAACTCCTTAGGCATCTCAATTAAAACCTTACCAATAAAAGAATTATCAACTTTAAACTTCTCAGCATAGTAATCAAATGGAATATTTAATTTAATAATTTCAGAAGCCAACTTACCATTTATTCCATACTTCTTCTCAAAACCTTCAGCCCTATCAGTAATTAATTCTGGTATCTCCAATAACTTCAACATAGAATTACTAATTTTAATGGGAGCAATATCAGTTTCAGGATACATCCTAGCTTTTCCAGGCATAGGCCTCAAAAATGAAGTTGAAAAATTACCCTCAACTTTTCTCACTTCTGAAACCTTAACACCTCTTGAAAGCTGTCTTTTAACTTCCAAATCAATAACCTTAGGTATACTTCGCAAATCTTGGAATCCTTTCAACTCAACTCTATTGCCTCCTTTTATAGAAATATTAATATCTTGTCTTATACTTCCAATACCACGCTTAACTCTACCAGTACTCCTAAGAATCATACCAATCAAACCAGCAACTTCTTTAGCATGCTCAGAATCCTTAATATCAGGACCAGTTGCAATCTCAACTAAAGGAACACCTAATCTATCTAAACGAAAGTGAACCTTATCTTTACTTTCTTTAATCTTCTTAGCAGCCTCTTCTTCTAAACAAATTGTATCAATAGAAACCTTACCTTTGGTAGTATTCAAATAACCACCATAACCAACTAACATAGTTCTCTGAAATCCAGAAACATTTGAACCATCTATTACAGCTTTTCTCATAACCTGAACTTCATCAACAACTTTAGCATTCAATAACTGAGAAACAATCAAAGAAGTATCAAGAGCAAAAGAAGAAACATCATGTGGTGGCTCTTCATCAAATTCTACATTACAACTACTGGTTTTAGCAGCTTCATAAACATAAGTTTTACTTTTAGCTTGCTCATACTCAGCAGCTACATCCTTGCGCCCTTCCTCACCAGCAACAGCTCGCAACTTCCTAGAAAATTTAAAATCAGCTTCAGAAGGATCATTCACTAAACTAGGACAATGACAGAATAATTTTCTCCCCTCTAATTGCTGATGTATTTCTAAACCAGCTTTAAAATTTAATTTCATTTACCACAAATAATTATCTAATTTAATTCTTTTATTAATTTCCCCACGTAAATTATTCCTAACCAACTTCCTAACATTTTTCTTCTCATTACCTAACAACCAAGCCAACTTAACAAATGCAGTTTCAGCTAACATATCCTCTCCAGGAAGAACACCCAAAGAAAGCAAATCTTTTCCTTTAGAATAAACATTCATATTAACTCTACCAAACAAACAATTTGAGCACATAACAACAGGAATCTTCTTAGCCAACTTCTCAAGAACTTTACGAATCTTCAAATGAGAAACAGTATAACTATCAATCTTATCCATAGGCATATGTCCCAAACCAGTTCCTTCAATAACAAGTCCTTTATAATTTTTATAAAATTCAAACTGCTTAGGATCCATATTAATATGAATTTTTAAAAGTCCAACCTTCTCTTCAAACTTAGAGCGAACTTTAAACTTCTTACTACTTTTCCCAGCAAACCTACCAACATAATTAATCTTACCAGAACTTGAATCAACTCTAGCAATCACATCATCATTAACAGACTTAAATGCATCTCTACGAGAAGTATGCAACTTACGAACCTTACAAGGATTTAAAATTACACAATCACCATCAGAGGTTCTCTCATGCATACAAACAGCCACCCCAGCAAATTTACTCTGAGAAATAAAATGAGCAGCACTTATTAAATTAACACCAGCATCAGAACTTCCTCTATCACTACTACGCTGAGCACCAACTAATAAAACAGGAATCTTAACATTCTCTAAAACAAAAGCTAAAGCAGCAGAAGCAACACCTAAATTATCAGTTCCCATTCCAATTATAACACCATCTTTCCTTTTAGCTTCCTTGGCAACTTCAGAAGCAATCAATCCAAAATGTTTAAACCTTAAATCATCACTCCACATATTTCTAATCAAACGAGAATCAATATTTGCAATCTTACCTAACTCAGGAAACATTTCAATTAAATCTTCAGCCTTAAATGAAGCACTAACTGCACCAGTTTTGTAATCAACTTTTGAAGCAATTGTTCCACCAGTGTGTAAAATCATAATATTTTTCAAACCATTTTTCTTAGAAATTTTTACCTTTTTTCTATCACCTTTTACAAACTTTTTTTTCAGTAATATTTTTTTTATTTTATTTTCGGCAATTCCTATGTTATATCCATTTTGCAATTTTAACACAATTCTTTTAGAATTACTGCCTGGCATGAAGGAACCAACAAATTTCTCCTTCACCGTCGTAATTTCTACTAAATCACCAAAAGAAAATCTGCTTTTTACCATTAAATTTAACTAAAATCTAATGTATATAATAATGATTTATATTCTACAAAATATATATTGCAGTTAATAAACATTTATAAGGAAATTTGATATAAAATAAATTAGAACTAAACAAGTTTTAATTGGCGTTAAAACACAACGATTTTAATTGGCGTTAAAATCAACTAAACATTTGGCAATATTTAGTAGTATCTTTCTTCAAGTTTAAATCACACAATCATTAAACATGACTTCTTAAAAAGTTATAATCAAAACTACAATATAAAGATTATTGTGGTGGAGTATAATAATCAAACAAAAAAACGGGGGAGATAAAAAAATGGAAGGATTATTACAAGACGCAATGCAAAGTTCTCAACAGAACCAAGAAATGTTTTCAAATGTTGGAAAAGCTAACATTTATGTTATAGGTGCAGGTGGAGCAGGATGCAATATGGTATCATGGCTTCACAAAAAAGGTATTACAGGTGCAAAGGTTATTGGATGTAATACAGACAAGCAACACCTAGACATAAGTTCATCCGATCAGAAAATTCTTATTGGTAGAGAATTAACAAAAGGGCTAGGTTGTGGCGGTTACCCAGAAAGAGGAATGGAAGCAGCAAAAGAATCAATGCATGATATCAAAGATTCATTAAAAAGTGCAGATATGGTATTTATCTGTGCAGGTATGGGAGGAGGTACTGGAACAGGTTCCGCACCAGTTATAGCAAGACTTGCTAAAGAATCAGGTGCAATTGTTATTGGTACTGTTACTATGCCATTTGATATTGAGAGAGCTAGAGTTGATAAAGCAGAATTTGGTTTACAACAATTAAGAGAAGTTTCTGATACTGTTATTGTTATAGATAACAACAGATTAGTACAAATTGCTGGAAACTTGCCTATTCAACAAGCTTTTGCAGTTGCTAATGAATTAATCTCAACCATGATTAAAGGAATAGTAGAAATTATTGCAGTTCCATCATTAGTAAATTTAGACTATGCAGATGTAAAAGCAATAATGTCAAACGGAGATGTTTCTGTTATAGGAATTGGCGAATCAGACTCTGAAACAAGAGTTGATGAAGCTGTAAAAAGAGCTTTAACAAATCCATTATTAGATGTAAGTTATGATGGAGCTAGTGGAGCTTTAATACATATCTCTGGCGGAGAAGACTTAACTTTAGATGAAGTTTCAAAAGCTGGTGATATAGTGACTCAATCTTTAGATGCAGATGCAAATGTTATCTGGGGTGCAAGAATTGATCCAGCTATGAATGGAAAATTAAGAATAATGACCATTGTAACTGGGGTAAACTCACCGTACATCTTAGGAAAGTCACAACATAAAACAGCTAACAGACAAGCACTAGAAATAAGCGAGGAATTGGGGATTGACATGATATCCCCAAGAGCTTAAATTTTATGCTCAAGGGCAAATTAACCCCCCTTAAGTTTATATTTGCCCTCACTTAGTCTTGCTAGTGCTCTTCGGGGCACTGGCATTATATTTCTTTTAAAAACCTTTATAAAGACATTTTCTTAAAAGTATTTTGCAATGGTAGA
>CBFCXS010000041.1:0-6307 GCA_965602085.1 Candidatus Woesearchaeota archaeon | reverse complement strand
TTTGATAAGGAAGTAGAACCCCATTTAGTGGTGAAGCCTCTTGTTACAAATTAAAGGTTTACAAAAGACATCTCTTATTGATTATCCTAAAAAGATAAGTTGTGTTGTTTTTTTATCTGGATGTAATTTTAAGTGTGGGTTTTGTCACAATAAAGATTTAGTTCTTGATTCCTCTAAGTTGGAGAGTATTTCTTTTGATGAATTTTATTCTTTTTTAGATAGACGTTCTGGGAAGTTAGAAGGTGTTTCAATTTGTGGTGGTGAACCTTGTTTAAATTCTGAATTGGTTGATTTTATTTCTAAGATTAAAGAAAAAGGTTATTTGGTTAAGTTAGATACAAATGGTTCGTTTCCAGATGTTCTTGAGAAATTAATTATGAGTAAATTAGTTGATTATGTTGCTATGGATGTTAAGTATCCTTTTTCTAGGTATAATGAGTTTGAAAAGAAGGTCCGTAAATCTATTAAGTTGTTAATTGATTCTAAGATTGACCATGAGTTTAGAACAACTGTTGTTCCTGGAATGTTAAGTAAAAAAGATTTGATTTCAATTGCTGAAAGTTTAAAAGGTGGTAAGAGATTATATTTACAGCAGTTTAGAAATAAAAATTGTTTAGATAAAAGTTTTGAGAAAATTGTCCCCTTTTCTAAAGAGAAATTGGAAGAGTTTGGTAGAGCTTGTGGTAAATTTTTAAAGTGTTATGTTAGAGGAGGTTAAAATGTTAGATGATAAAGTTAGAGAATTTGCTAAAAATTATGGAGTAAGTGCTGTATTTAGGAATGAAAATGGTGGTGTAACTTATTGTTTTATAACTGACTTTGGTAGATTTAATGAATTTAAAAAAGAAGAGTTGTTTAGATTTCATCTTGGGCTTCGTAAGTCTGGTGTTGATATTAAAGGTGTTCTTTTTACAGTTCTTCCAATTAAAAATCCAGAAAAGTATAGGAATATTTTAGGTGAGAGGATTTATTAAATTTCTCTTCTTAATTTCATTGCCTCTAAAACCCTTTCTACTGCTATCATATATGCAGCTGTTCTTGTGTGAATATTTTTTTCTTTTGCTAAATTGTATACTTTGCTGAAATTTTCTGTTATTATTTTCTTTAATTTAGTTTGTACTTCTTTTAGTTCCCAATAATTTCCTGTGTTATTTTGTATCCATTCAAAGTATGAAACTATAACACCACCAGAATTGCATAAGATATCTGGTATTTGGAATATATTTTTACTTTTTAAAATATTGTCTGCCTCTATTGTTACTGGTCCGTTTGCTAATTCTGCTATAATTTTTGCTTTAATATTTTTTGCGTTGAATTCTGTTATTACATTTTCAATTGCTGATGGTGCTAAAACGTCTGTTTCTAATTCTAGTAGTTCACTATTTGTTATATTTTTACTGAAGTTTTGTACTGAGCCTGTTTGTTTTTTATGCTCCATTACTTTATCTGGGTCTAAACCTTTTGGGTTGTAAATTCCTCCTTTTGAATCTGAGATTGCTATAATTTTAAATTTATTTTCTTTTGCTATTTTTGCTAAGAAATAACCTGCATTACCATATCCTTGGATTGCTATTGTTGGTGATTTTGTTTTTAATTTTTTACATGCTTCTTGAATGTTATAGAATGCTCCTCTTGCTGTTGCTTCATTTCTACCTAATGAACCACCAAGTTCTATTGGTTTTCCTGTGATAACTCCTGGTGCATGTGTTTTTGTAATTTTTTCATATTCATCTAACATGTAGGCCATAATTTGTGGATTTGTGTAAACATCTGGAGCTGGTATATCTTTGTGTGGTCCAATATGTTTGTGAATTTTTTTAATATATATTCTTGATAAAAGTTCTATTTCTTTTTGTGAGAGTTGTTTTGTGTCTACAATTATTCCACCTTTTGCTCCTCCAAATGGTAGGTTTGCTAATGAGCATTTAAATGTCATCCAGAATGCTAGAGATTTTATTGTGTCTAGAGTTTCTTCTGGGTGGAATCTTAGACCACCTTTTCCTGGTCCTAATGCGTTGTTATGTATAACTCTGTAGCCTATGTATTTTTTTTTGTTTACTTTTAATTTTACTTTTGTTATTTTTTTGAATTGTTTTAAAGATTGTATTTCTCTCTCTGTTAGGTTTAATTCTCTACATGCTTTTTCTAATTGTTGAAATGCTATATCTATCATTTTTGAAAAATAGAGTTTGCTGCAATTGCCCCCTGTGCAGCTGCTGTTATTATTTGTTTCAATAGTTGGTTGGTTATATCCCCTGCTGCGTAGACCCCTTTAATATTTGTTTCTTGTTTGTTGTTAACTTTTATGTAATTGTTTTCATCTAATTCTATGTTTAGTTTTTTTGCTAAATTTGTTGCTGGGATTGTACCTATTTCTATGAAGACTCCATCTAGTTTTAATTTTGAGTTTGTTAGTGTAACTGATTCTACAAAGTCTGTTCCTTTTATTTCTTTTATTTCTGTGTTGTTTAAAATTTCTATGTTCTTGTTTTTTATTTTTTCTAAATAATGTGGTTCACATCTTAGATTTTCTTTTCTATAAATTATATAAACTTTTTTTGCGTAGTCTGCTAGTAATAATGCTGCTTTTGCTGCTGAGTCTGAGCCACCTACAATTGCTACTGTTTTATCTTTGAAGAATGGTGCATCACAAGTGTAGCAATAGCTTACACCTTTTCCTAAGAATTTTTCTTCACCTTGAACATTTAGTTTTCTTTTTTCTGTTCCTAAGGCTAAAATTATGTTTTTTGTTTCATATTTGTTATTATTTTTATCTGTTAGGGTTAGATTATTATCTATATCTATTATTTCTGCTTCTATTTTTTCTATGTTTAATTGTTTGATTTGTTCCTCAAATTTTTTTGAGAGTTCTACACCTGAAATTTTAGTGAATCCTGGGTAGTTTTCTATTAGATGGGAATCTAGGACCATTCCACCTGTGTTTTTTGTGATTAATAGGGTTTTTAGCTTGTATCTTTGTGAGTATATAGCTGCTGCTACCCCTGCAGGCCCTCCTCCTATGATTATGACATCATACATAGAGGTTTTTTCTATAGAAATCTATATAAATATTATTGTTTGTGAAAGATTATATGAAAATAACTAAGGATTCAAATTTAGGAGAGATTGCTCAAAAGCATCCTGAGACTGTAGAAGTGTTCATGAAGTATGGATTGCATTGTATTGGTTGCATGGCTGCTCAGTATGAGACTTTGGAGCAAGGTGCTAAGGCCCATGGAATTGATGTTAAGAAGTTAGTTGATGATTTGAATAAAGCTGTTAAGAAGTAATTTCTTTTTTTATTAATTCTATAAATTTATCTAAGTCTTCTTGATTTATATTTGCACCACAAGCATTTTCATGTCCTCCACCATAACCAGGAATTTGTTTGAAAACTTTTTCCATGATTGGTGGCAGTAAAACTTTGGATGATCTTAAACTTAATCTTATTTCATCACCTTTTTGCCTGCCTATAATTATAATTTTATCTGGGAATTTGTGAATTAATTCATTACTTAGTTCTCCTGTGAAACTATTTTTGGTTGATGGATATACAAATAATAAAATTTTATCTTTTGGTTTTTGTTTTAAAGCCTGTTCTAATAACTGTTGATATTGTTTTGAAATTTTTTCAGCTTTTTTGTATAAATATTTCCCTTTTGGTGTGGTTTGATTTAGTAACTCATATGGTGAGTTTATTTGTGTTAAAATGTGCATGCTTTTATTTACATCTGAAGTTTTTCCTTTTGTTAAGAATGCGAAGATTCTACATATTTTTCCCCAATCTGTATCAAATAATATTTCTCCTGGATCATTTGTATCTTTTAGCAAGTCTGGGTATTCTTTTTTTAATTCTTTGAAGAATGGTGGAATAGTCCAGTCTGAAATTGTTCCTATACCTGCTATCCATAAATCTTTATTTGTTATTTTATAGCACCAATAAGTTGTTGGTGTTTTATCATCTTTGTCTTGAATTCTTGGATTGTAATATTTAACTCCTTTAAGTTTCTGTGGTGAATGATGGTCTATCCATATTAGTGGAACATTTACTTTATCTACAAATTCCTGCTCTATTTCTGGCTTGTCTAAAATGATTACTAAGTCTGGTCTATATTCATCTATTTTTCTTGTGTATATTTCTGTTAATTTTGGAGATGATTTAACAACTACTCCCTTACCTTTATCCATATATCTCTTTAATAGTAAATAGGAACAAATACCATCAGGATCATCATCGAAAAGAATTAGTGGGTTTTCTGATTTATCTAAGGCTACTTTTATTTCTTTAAGTTGGCTTTCCGGAATCATTTTTTATTTTTTTGAATGCTAATTTTATATGTTTTCTACTCCAACCATTCCTTTTTAATGCTTTTATAACTTCTCTTTTATTGTTTCCTTCTGATAGTCTTTGATTTATGAATGTTACGATTGAATCTATATTTGGGGCTGTTGCTCTAATATGTTCTTTTTTAGCTTCTTTTAGCCTATTAAAATTTGTCTTATTTTGCTTTTTTAATGTTCTCTTTCTGTCCCACTCTCTTAATTTTCTTTGTATTCTTTGTTTTAGAGTTAGTTTATCTGAGAATTGTTCTAGTGGGTCATCTGACTTCTTTGATTTTTTGTTTACCTTAATTACTTGGGTTCCTATGATTATTAAAAGTATGATTGCGAAGATTAGAGTTGGATAATACCATTTATCTAGTATGAAATTTTTTGATTTTGTTGCGAAACCTGTAATTTTATTTAATGCTTTCTTTTTACATTCTCCTTCATCACAATATTCTCCATCTTCACATTGTGCATCTTCTGGACATGTTAAACAAGTTTCATTTTCATCTATTTTGTTGTTTCCACATTCTGCAGATGATGTTGAAATTGTGTTATTTTCTGATTCTACTTTAATATCCCATGTTTTCATATCTATATCTGTTCCTTCTCCTGCAATTACTTTTATTATATGTTCTCCTATATCATCTTCTTCTGGTTCGTATGTAAAAATTCTTGAGTTTTCATCTTGTTTTGAGTTATCAACATACCAAACAATATCATATGTGTTTGTTGTAATTTCAAACTTTTTTGATTCTCCTGGTTTTATGATTATTGTTCTTGATGTTCCTGGTGTTGCTGCTGTTATGTCAATTCCTTGGTCATCATCGAATTCATCATCGAATTCATCATCTATTTCTTCTTCAATTGTTATTGTTATTGTTTGTGAATCTGTTGCTCCATCTGAATCTTCAACTGTGATTATAAAATCATCTGTTCCTTCATCTTCTGCTTCAAAATCTAATTCATTATTTGATTGATCTACTGAAACTGTGAAAATAGAGGTATCTACTCCTGAAACTGTAATTATTAAATCATCATCTGAATCTTCATCATCATTTATGTATTCATCTAAATTTAAAGTCCAAGTATCATCAATTTCTTTTGTTTGGTCTGGAACTCCTGATATTTCTGGTTCGTTGTTTGATGGAGATAATCCTTGATTTACTGTTAGAGTAATTTCATTTGAATCTGTGAAACCTGATACATCTGTTGCTCTGAATGTAATTACTTCTATTCCCCACCAACTTGATGGTTGTGAAAAAGAAACTTGACCGTCTGAAGCAATAACTGTATTTATATTTGTATTTCCAGAAACCGAATATGTAATTGAGTCTGTATCTGAAAAATAATCATCTAAATCAAAAGCATTATCTTTTGATGTATCTTGATCCCATGTTTGATTTGCTATTGTACCTGAGAATGTTGGAGGATCATTTTGAAAATCTATTGTTACTTGTCTGTCAGTTGGGTCTATAGCTTGGAAAGGAGAACTTGAACTAAGAACTTGACAGTTCCATGTGTAAACTCCATTTTCTAAATTTTCCACAGTGAAAGTATATTCTGTATTATTTGTTGGATTAAAAATTGGTGGTGGAACTGTTTCCATTGTTCCTGAAATATCAATTAATGCCAGTTGCACTAAATCATTTCCTGATGGTTTACATTTTAGACTTACAGTGTTGGAATCTACATAAACTGCTCCTGATTGTGGTGAAATTAATTCTACTTCTAGTGCTAGAGTATAAGATATTAGAATTAATAGTATTAAGGATGAAAGTATCAAAAATCTCGGTTTCATGTTATTATTTAAGAATGGTTTTGTTTATATAATTTATCAGTAAACTATATATAGGTTCTAATTGTATTTTTAATTATGTGGGGTTTAGAATTTTGGCAGGAAATTTTGCTTTATATAGTGATAGTTATTGACCTCTATATCTTTGTTAAATTATCTCAGATTAAGATTATGGGGAGATCT
>CBFCXS010000040.1:0-6374 GCA_965602085.1 Candidatus Woesearchaeota archaeon | reverse complement strand
ATTACATTAGGATTAGCATTCAAAATAGCAGCAACTAGAGTATGTCCTGATCTAGGATATCCGATAAAGGATAAAAAATATTTCAACTTATCATCCATTCAAATTCACTTCCCTTAAAAGCCTTTCTAATACCCTCTATATTAGGTAGATATACTGATATATCGTCTTTGTTTTTCTTCTTTGTCTCTGCAAATAACTGATATTGCTTGACTTTAAAAAAATCACAAATAGCTATGTTTGCTATATTAGATATATATGTCTTATCTGATACTATATCCCCTATGATATCCTCATAGTATAAAGTCAACTTAATATGTTCTTTAAATCGTTTAGCCCACCTCTTATTATCTTTATTAGCTTGTATAACTGCTTTCATCATTTCTTCAGGTGATATTACTATTGGATCATGTTTAGTTGTAGCAGCAGTTATACCTGATATAACCTGTTTTACTAAATTTTTTCTCATCAGATGAATCATAGGAGTCTTATTTTCATTGACAAATTGCAGTAGCCCACCATGATAATCTATCTGGTTATACATTAACTTGAAGATAGTATGCTTATTAGGATATGTTTTGTATATCACTTCTTAAAAAAGGAACAAACCCTGATTTTCTCATTCCCTCCTTCCTTGCCATATTCACAAATACTTCATCAATACCCATAACATCAGGATGAGAATCAATTGCTTTTTGTAAGAAAGTACTGCCTGTTCTTTTTGGTTGAAATTGTACTGCTCTTATCATATATATCCCCTATTTTTTTGTACTCCTATAATACCTAACATCTTCAGTATTTTCATCAATCCCGTTCATTATTACATCAATAGATTCTGGTCTTAATAGAATCTTTTTGCCATCTATATATTCCTTTTTTGGATCAAAAATATCATGAAGTACAACTATATCTTCTCTATATTTGTCATAAACCAATGTCCTTAATTCTATATCATTTTCTTCACAAATAAGATTAGTAGAAGCATAACTTGCTGATTCATTCAGGTAAGGTTCCCAATCTTCTAAAACATCTTTATCTTTACTAATACGCCTTAATTTAATAATAGTTGAGTGTTTAATATCAATTATATTTACTACGTTCTTACTAATAAATCGAGTAAGATGTATTCGACTCCACCAATGAAAAGAATCAATAAATCTTTCATTAATATTACGTCTTGTTCCTGTATTTAGAAGCAATCTATTATCAATTTGCCTAAAATAACTTTTCAACTCATTAGTATTTTTATCTGTAAAACTCGAAAATTCTCTATTGCTCACTGAAAAAAAATCAATATCTTCATCATTATTATCTTTACGAAATAAAATAACATGCACTTTTTCATGAAATATTTTTTCTAATACCTTTATGATTCTAGGTGCAAATTGATTTAATCTTAATATATCTTTAACCTCTTGCTCTTTTCCTTCATCTACCCCGATAGTAAGCAGATATGCATATATTCTATCTCTATTTGCAATTGATAATAGCGAGACCTTTTCATTTGCTGTTAGACCTATTTTTTCAGAAAAGGATTTATGCCCTGAAATTAACCACCAATATGATGTTAATCTGTACTGTGAATACCTATTTTTCAACCAATCATCATTATCATCATCAGAATAATACATTATAGTCATAATGCCCTCTCCAAAACATCATAGTCTTCAGGTTCATCTTCAATAGGTTCTGTCTTCTTTATGAAAATAACCCATTCATTGTTAAATCCTGTCTCTAGGTAGTCATTGAAAATTACTTCACAATCATTAGACTCTATAAAATCAGTATATATCTGTGAATTTTCAATATAACTATAGTGCTTTCTTGGATTCCCTGGGACTTGATTCAGAGCAAACATATACTTCTTTGTCACTCTAAGCATTTCCTGTAACCCCACCAAATAATCAGGCAAAAGCCCATGTAGATGATGAGAGAATACAAAGTCAAACGTATCATCTTCATATGGCATCTCACATGCATTACCGTATTCTATGGGTCTCCCCTTCTCAATTGCATAGTCATAATATGGCAATGAAATCTCTATCCCCATGCTCATTATTCCCTGTTCTCTCAACCATTCAGGAAATTGTGCATCCTTAGTTCCCACATCCAAAACAAACCAATCTGTAGGATGTTCATCAATTTGATCTAACCCCCATTCCCAACACCATTTGCACCTTTCAATACTAGGCCAATCTTGTATTGGATCACTATCCAGAAATTCATGCATATAATTTTTGTAATCCAATTTCTTTTTTATTTGTAATCCATCCTGTTCAGTCGGAGCATCATAAAGAGAAGGATCACTTTTCCATTTTTGTTCTGCCATATTACTCTCCCAACCATTTTCTATTTTTAATAGTCCATTCTACTGTTGTCTTAATAGTTTCATTTATCGTCATTGGAACATACCATCCAAGTTTTTGCATCTTTTCACCATCAAGAGCATATCTTAGATCATGCCCAGGTCTTGAGCTATGAAAATCAGTAATCTCATATTTCAATTCCTTTTGCATATGCATTGCAATTCTTTGTGCAAGCTCTAAATTAGTAAGTTCCTTTTCACCGACAATATTATATTTCTCCCTTTGCTCAAACTTATCAAGTAAGAAATGAACTGCATTAGCAACATTTCTTGCATGAATATAGAATCGTGAACCCGAACCCATTTTATCAGGTGTGCCATGAATATAGACTGTATCCCCTTTCTCAATTTTCTTTATGCATAAAGGAATGAACTTTTCTGAATGCTGCCTTTCACCAAAAATATTCATACAATGAGTTATGAACCCCTTAATCCCATATGTATTCATATAAGCTAATACCAATTCTTCCCCACCTGCTTTAGTAGCCGAATAGGGATTAGTACAATTATATCTATCCCATTCCTTATAAGCCACTCCTTTTAGTGCTGGCCCAAAAACCTCATCAGTACTAAAATATACAAATGCCTTTAGCTTTTCACATTTCCTTGCAAACTCCAACATATTGAATGTTCCCACCACATTAGAGTAAACAAATGATTTTGGGTCTACTATTGAATTATCAACATGAGTTTCTGCTCCCATATGAAAAATATAATCCACATCACTACATTCTTGAATCATCCCAACAGATATCTTTCTTGTAAAATCTGTTGAATAAAATTTAACCCTCTTACCATCAAAAGCATTAATATCTCTTACTCTATCCAATCCACTTGCTGCATATGTTAATTTATCAAACGTGATAATTTTCCAATTTGTTGTCTTCAAAAAATGCTCTATAAAATGGTGTCCTACAAATCCACATCCACCTGTTATTAATACTTTCATATATCCCCCTCTTAAAATGGTGGAAGTTCTGAAAGCTTTTCAATGGCTTTCTTTAATACTTCATCCATATTCCCTTGTTCTCTAACTTTCTTAAAATAGTCAGAAAATCCCAATTTTTTAACTGTTGCCATTGTTTGAGCATCAGATTCAATTTGCTTATGAAGCAAAGCATCTGTTATAATATCTAATAATTTATGTACTTTAGGTAGGTCTTCAGTATCAACTACATTATGAACTGTTATTGAAACTGAAGGTTGTATTGATGAGTAATTTCCGGTATTAAGGGTAAACTTCTTTTGAACTGTAACATCTAAATTTGGCATGATCCACCTCACATTTTTTTATAGATTGCTTGTGTCTTTGGTCTCCTATCCCATATTAATTCCCATTTATCTTTTGGGAAAAAAGTATTTAATTCTTCGAATGATTCAAAATGATACCAATGCCCCCATTCATCAGGAACTTTCTTCTTCTTCTGCTTCGGAACTACAACCAACAATTTTCCCCCTTTTTTCAAAGCATTATACATATTTTGGATTGCTTTACTAGGATTATGACAATGTTCTAAACTGTGAGATGAGATAATTGTACCATAGCTTTCTAAAATTGTTAATGTATGAATATCAAAAATTTCACCTTTATAACCTCTTTTTTTTAATTTCTCTATTGCATCAGGTGAAATGTCAATTCCATACAAATCTGTGAATCCTGCATCCTTTAAATGATCAAAGAGATATCCTTCACAACACCCCACTTCAAGCAATGGTTCTCTCTTATTCATATGCTTTGATACCCATTGAGTGATTAACGTATGTCTCTTTAATATACCCGGCCCACCATGATACTTTCCCCTTTTTTGAGTCCTTTTCTTTGCAACTACAAGTCTTTTGCCAAGCTCTATCTGTGATTGCTCATATTTCATTTTATCTTTATCCAAAATCTATCTGAAAATCCTTTCTCTAACATCAAATCATGTTCATGAGGTTCAAAATCAGCTAAAACAGAATTCATATTATCTATATCTTCCCTTGTATTTCTATTTTTAGTCTTTTCAAGCAGAAGATTATAATCATGATATATCTCTTTTGGATAATCATGAGCACCAATCATATCACCAACATTTAAATGCTGCCCGTACATGTAAACTTCTTTGATCTTATTCCCGTTATCACAATACAAAAGCTTCTTTCTTTGATCTTTACAAAGACTGACCAAACGTGCTAATGGTACTTTCAATAAATCAGCCCAATGAAATTTTACATTCTTACCAAATAGTCTCTCACTAGGCTTTCTTCCACATGATTTATTATATGCATGAATTTCTGTACCCATTTTTGTGTAATCTTCAAAAAGTTTTGTCATTCCCCCCCATGAAAACCCCAATTCAAGAACTAATCTAGGATTGAAATCTTGCACAAGATTTCCAATAAAAGGATAACATCCATCTTCATGAATACATTTTATCTTATGTCCTTTTTTGCTTATATACAATTTTCGATCTTTTTTCATATTTTGAGTATGAAGAAATCTAACATAATGCTCATGTATTACCCCTTCATCATCTAAATATTCTTTACAATTTTCCATATATGATTCATACTGTGGCTGTTTTATTTTATCCACGTTTGCCATACTCCCCTTGATGGTTTTTTCCATCCTCTTTTCTGTTTCCACTCCTTTCCTAAGTCTTCTATTTGTTTCGGTCTATTGGGATATGTCCAATATCCATAATCCCATGATGATAGAAACTTAAATAATGTTCCATCTATATCCCCTGCCTTTCCCTTTATAATATTGGTAGGACTTTGACCTATTCTAGGTCTAATATATTTGACTGCTTCCTTGACAAACTCTATCTTTGTCAAGTTTGGCAAAAAGCTATATGCTCTATGATACTGTGTAGCCTGATAATACCCTTGCTTTTTAAGATTCCATTCAAACCCACATCTCTTTATCTTCTTTCCATCTTCTATTGTCCTTGGATGATCTAATGCTGTACCCCATTTATCGGTATGTAATGAAGACAACTTTGAATTCTTCTTGAGTGTTTCAATCATGGTATCCAGATATAAAGGTTCAAGTATCTTAATATCGTCTTCTTTAAATATCACTAAATCACTTTCAGCTTGATTTAAAACCCACTTAACGGCATTCACCACACTTGGTTTATCAGGTGTCCTTGCCAATATAGGAGCAAAAAACCCATAACTTGATATGACTTTAATTACATCATCTTGAGTCTTGCCCCTTTCTCCTACAGGATCAATATTGACTATCATCCTATATTCATGATTTTCATTCAGCATATTATCAATCAATGAATCAAGAGTTTCCTCAATCATTGAAGGTCTCACAACCCCTATCATACACACATCAATTTTCATGTTTACTATCTCCACTCCATATGAATCCACTGCCTTTATAATCCACCTTTTTATCCTTACTCCATACCGATGTACAAATTATCTTATCTAAAATACACCTTTCCTTGTACTTTTTAGCAATTTCCATTACTTCATACATAAGACCATCATCTAAAGTAATCGGATTAAGACCTAAATTAAGTAATCCATCATTGATGAATTTAAGGTTATTCTCTGCATCTTCATTTCTTGGATTTTTATAGAATCTCAATCGTGCCTTTGTCATTAATGCAACCTTTTCAGCCAACTCTTTCACATTCAGACATTCGGTAGTCTGATTGAAAATTCTAACCCTATCCCCCTTATTAGGTGGATTCATTACAGCTAGCTCTATACACTCAACACTATTTTGAATATGGATAAAAGCTCTTGTCTGTCCACCCGTTCCATATACTGTCAATGGATGATCTACTTGACTCTGCATTAAAAATCTATTAAGAACTGTCCCGTAGTCTCCATCATAGTCAAACCTGTTTATCAGTCTCTCATCAAGCTTTGTTTCTTCTGTTTGAGTACCCCATACCACCCCTTGATGGAGGTCTGTAATCCTAACCTTATCGTTCTTATTGAAATATAAAAAGAATATGGCATCTTGACATTTAGTAGTATGGTAGATTGAACCGGGATTAGGTGGATACAT
>CBFCXS010000039.1:0-6446 GCA_965602085.1 Candidatus Woesearchaeota archaeon | reverse complement strand
TCCTTTGTTTTTACTAGTCTTGTTACATAACCCGCTATAACGTTTCGTAGCTTCTTAGACTGAACATCAAGTAATTCATCAACAACTTTCTTATTTTTAGTAAAATCTGGATAAAATTTATCCTTGTTCTCTCTAACTAGTTTCTGAGATGCTCTCTTAATCTGTGTAGTCTTAACTCTACCCATAATATCTATACCCTAAATTTTGCATATTTAAACCTTATGGTAACCTTTTTAAGTTATTACCCACAATAAAAACCCACAAAAATGGAAAAATATGAAGTACATATGGAAAAACCCAATAAAGGAAAGGTTAGGGTTTGTGTAGACCTATATGGGAAAGGAGAAGGTGATTCTAAACCAAAGTATCTTGATGATATTAAAGGAACAGTAGAATATCTTGTAAAAACAGTTTTCCCTTTTATAAGAAAAAAACTTTTAAAAAGGATTGAACTAATAGGAGGATTAAGTATAGTAGATGATCCAATAGCAGACTACTTATCAACACTAAACAATGAAATAGTAAGAACACAACCACCATTAAAACCAGAAGGAAATCTTGAAAAAGTAGTCCAAGAACAACCTTTAAAAACTTCTGAAGAATCTAAAAAAGAAGGATCTACTGAAGAAGAAAAGTTCCTTGAGTTTTTAAGAAGCTCAGAAGAAGAAAGTTAAAAATGGCACATAAATATCATATACATGTAGGAAATAGGGGAATTGAAACTATAAGAATAAAATTAGAAGAAGAAATAGTTCCACCCAGAATTAATATATTAATAACACCTTGTGATGGGAACTGTGATGAAGAACTTAATCAAGCAACTAAACCAATAAACACTGGAGTATTTCAAACTGATAATGAAAAAAGCTATTTAATAAGAGACAAAGAAGAATTAAAACACTATTTAGAAACAAGAACAAAAGAGAGATTATATCGTTTTGTACCAGTAGACTTACCAAGACAAAATCTCTATCTTGGTAAAGATATAGTAGATTTAATTAATGGATTAGAAGCAGAAAATATGAGAATAATAGAAATAGAAAAACCAGCAATTACACTTCAAGATGTTTCTAAAGAAATTATAGAAGAAAGAATAAGAAAACATAGAGCACGTAGAGGAAAAGCAGAAGGAATAGATTATACAGCAATAAAAAGAGAAAAGGAGTTAGGGGATAGATTAAAAGCAGGAGATCAACAAGACAAATAAACCTCATCATTCTTACGAACTCTTTCACTAACTAACAAACCAATAACATCACCTTTCTTAACTTTTGAAACATTCTTATAATCTAAATGCATACTAGAAACTTTTTGCTTAAGAACACCAGTCTTATTTCCAATCACCAAAATTTTATCACCAACTTTCAAACTACCAGACAAAATTTCAACAGAGGCAACTTTATTCTTAACAAAATAATTCAAAACCCTACCAACTAATTTCTTCCTTTTTGTAGCAACACTACCAGGAAAATCAATAAATTCTTTCTGACCAGGAGCTTTAAAATAAAACCCATCAGAAAATCCACGATTATAAACAGTTCTCAACTTCTCAATTAATTCTTTAACTCTTTTAACACTCAACTTATTATCAATTGCTTCTCTATAACACTCTGTAACAGTTTGAACATACTCAGGATTCTTACTCCTACCTTCAATCTTAAAAGCACTAACACCAGCTTTCTTCAGTTTATCAATAAAAGGCAACACACACAAATCCTTAACACTCATAATATAATCTCTTCCAATATTAACTTCCTTAGAAGTTTGTTTATCAACTAATTTATACTCTCTCCTGCAGGGTTGAACACATCTCCCTTTATTTGCACTCATACCATAAAGTTCCTGGCTTAAAAAACACCTACCAGAAACAGCCATACACATAGCTCCATGAACAAAACACTCAACCTCTATACTTTTTCTAATTTTCTTAATATCATCTAAATTCAATTCACGAGCTAAAACAACCCTCTCAACTCCTAGCTCTTTATACATCTTAAGAGCTTCAGAATTTGCAACACTAGCCTGAGTACTCAAATGAATAGGAATTTTAGCTTTCTTTAACAGCTTCATCAAACCCAAATCCCAGCAAATAACAGCATCCACATTACCTTTAGCCTTCTCTATTACCTTCTTAATCTTAGAGAAATCCTTATCAAAAATTATAGTATTCAAACAAAGATATTTCTTCATTTTTAACTCACCAAGCCTAGGCAAATCCTTCAAACTAAAATTTTTAGCAGAATGCCTCATACTCCACTCTTTCAAACCAAAGTATATAGCATCAGCTCCAGCTACCTCAGCAGCCTTAACCATTGCCCAATCTCCAGCAGGTGCTATCAATTCCATACTAATTAAACTAACAAAAAAATTTATAACTCTTTCCACAAAGGAAAACCTATGGAGAAAAACTTATTTTTCGTAGCTTTTGTATGCATAATTATAGGTATAATAGTCATAACCATAGTCACAAAAGAATCAGTAAGCAAAATCAATGAACCACTAGATATAGAAGTATACTTCTGTCCTAAAGATAATTGCAAAGAAATCCTCCTAAATACAATAGAGAACTCTAACAAATCACATTGCGCATTCTATGATTTAGATTTTGAACTACCAGAACAGGTTAAAATAGTAAGAGACCCAAAAATACCTTTCCAATTAATGCACAACAAATTTTGTATTTTAGATGATTATAAAATTATTACAGGTTCAATGAATCCTACAGAAAGAGGAACCACAAAAAACAATAACAACTTAGTAATTATAAACTCAAAAGAACTCGCAAAAAATTATGAACAAGAGTTTCAGGAATTAAACAAGGGAACTTTCGGCGCAGGAAAACAAACTAAAAACACAAAATTCATATTCAAAGATACAATACTAGAAAATTATTTTTGTCCAGAAGATTTCTGCGCACAAAAAATTATATCTCACTTAAACAAAGCAAAAGAATCAATTTATTTTATGACCTTCTCATTTACAAATGAAAATATAGCTCAAACCTTAATTAATAAAAATGTAGAAATCAAAGGAATTTTTGAAAAATCACAACAAAGCAAAGGAAACAAATTTGATTATCTCAAAAAATATATAAATGTAACATATGACTCAAGTCCATACAAAATGCACCACAAAGTTTTCATTATAGACAACAAAACAGTAATTTTAGGTTCAATGAACCCAACTCAAGCAGGAGATACAAGTAACGACGAAAATATTCTAATAATACAAAATAAAGAAATAGCAAATAAATTCACTCAAGAATTTAATTCATTGATTTAAACACAACATAAAAATTCTTCTCCAAATACTTCTCAGCCTTTTTAGTCAAACCACCAGGACTTACAAAAATCACAGGTAACTTCATTTTTTGACCTTTAGAATGAGCCATAGTCAAATCAACATCACTAATTTTTTTCTTATTCCTTCCAACAAGTAAAAACTCCAACTGACCAATATCAGAACCAACTTTAACAACAAAACTAACTTCACTCCTCTTATTAAACTCCTCTCTAACAATCTCAATTTTACTCTCAGAAAGATACTTCTTAACATCATCAAAAAATTCATTCTTCCTAAGAACTTTCCTAACTAAATTCTTAACAACTTCTTTTATCTCAGGTTTCTTAATTTCAACCTTAGGTAAAAACTGATCAACTTGTTCATTTGGCAACATATACCATTTCCAATAAATATCCTCACCATTTTTGAAAGGAATAGCAAAGTCACGAATACTTCTCAAAGCAACACGAATCCCAGCCACCATTTCAGAATCCTTAACAACTCTCCTCTCCTTAAGAATATTAAAAGCTTCTTTCTCTTTACCAGGTAAATAATCATAAAGTTTCTCTAATTTAGCTTCCTGACCAGTTATATAATACACAGGACTTCCACCTATTTTAGCCTTAGAAATCTTAATTAATTTCCCAGATAACAAATCAGATAGCAAAGCACCAGCCTGTATCATATCCTTCTCTATTTTCTTAGCAACATGAGCAGGTAAAACAGGCCCATTAAACCTAATAAAGTCCATTACAGTCTGTTTTATTGGCTCCATAGCCTTAAAAACACATATGAGGATATATAAATTTTTATATCTAAAAACTTAATAATTCAACACTATACATACCCCTATGCTAAAAAAGACAAAATTCAGATTATTATTCATAATATTCTTAATAATTACAATTTTATTCTCATACCATGCATATACAAACAAAACAGGTTGGTTTAATGACCATATATTAATAACAATACCATATCTAACACTACTATTCCTCTTCAGAAAAAAACTAAGATTAAACACAACAACTTATTTCATTCTAGCAGCTGCGATGACAATTCACAACGCAGGGACATTTGGTTACTACAACATCTCACCACTACCAATTCAATATGACCACATAACACATTTCTTTGGATTATTTTCAGTAACATTATTTTTCTACAATTACTTCTCAAAAAATTCAGAATTAAGTTGGTTTGAAGTAGGAACTATAGCATTTTTAGCAGGAATGGGTACAGGAGCACTAATAGAAATTTGGGAACTTCTGGCACACTACACAAGAAATGATTTTTTCATGGGAGTAGTCTTAGATAAAACAGACCAAGGTAGAGAATGGACAAACTCTATGATAGATTTAGTATACAATGGAGCAGGATGTATAACAGTTATAGTTTTAAAACAATTAAAGAGAACAATAAATAATATAAACTAATTTAACTTTAATATTAATATGGTAAACTTATGGACTCCTGAATATTACGCAGCAATAAAAGAAGCAAAACAAGTAACAGATTTAATTCATAGTGGACACTCATTAGAAAAAATATTAGAAATCACAGGAATAGATGTAAAAAAAGGAATAGAAGAACAACAAAAAAGATTAGTGGAATACCTAAAAGGATTAAAGAAATTTGAAGAAAGGTCAAGAAATGCAAGAATTATAGTAAAATATCAAATACCAACAAGGAGTTATCAAGCAGCTTAAGGTTTTATCCATGAACAAACATAATAAGTTACATCATTTTCTTCATCAACAATTCCCAATAATAATTTCTTTCTAGTAGAATGAGCAACTCTATTTTTAGCACTAAACTCATACCAAGTAAATTTTTCAGTTTCGTGAACAGGATAAACAATCCACTTAGCATGATCCTGACCAGGTTTTACACCTCTATCATAAACTCTAAAATCTGCTCCAAACTTCAAAGCAGTCTTAACAACATAACCTCTCTCTCTCATATCTCTAAACACACAGTATCGCACCCAAAAATTACCTTGAGTTCTTTTAAGTTTTCCAACAAAACTATCAAATTTTAATTTATTCCCTCTATAATCAACTACATTCATTTTTTTCTTCTCAACTAAATAAGCAGCTTCAACTAAAGAATACTGAATTTTTCCTTGTTTAACTTCACCAAGCCTAGATTTAGTATACAAAGATTTAGCTGGACCTTTATTTTCAGAAATTACATGTCCTTTAACAAAAATTCCTTTAATTTTAACAACTTTTACCATTAAATTAACTAAAAGAAAAACTATATAAAAAGCTTTCTCTCTAATATATATTATGAAAATTACATTTTTAGGTACTTCCTCAATGGTACCAACTAAAGAAAGAGCACACACAAGCCTTTTACTTAATTATAAAAATGAAAATATACTAATAGATTGTGGAGAAAATACACAAAGACAATTAAAATTAGCAAATATCTCACCAACAAGAGTAACAAGAATTCTAATTTCACACTGGCATGGAGATCATGTATTAGGTCTACCAGGATTAATAGAAAGTCTAGGCGCAGGAGAATACAAAAAAACATTAGAAATTTACGGACCAAGAAAAACAAAACAATTCATAAAAGAACTAACAAAAATTTACCATCTAGAAAATAAAATCAAAATGAAAGTATATGAAGTAAATTCTGGTAAATTCATAAATGAAAAAGATTTTTACATAGAAGCAAAACCAATAAAGCACAATATACCAACACTAGCTTACAATTTCGTAATTAAAGATAAAATAAGAATACACAAATCTTTTATTAAAAAATTAAAAATTAAGGGGAAAATTCTTAAAAAATTATCACAAGGTAAAAATATTAAATACAAAGGTAAAACAATTAAAGCAAAACAAGCAACTTACATACAAAAAGGAAAAAAAGTTTCTATAATTTTAGATACAAAATACTTCAAAAATCTTAAAAACATTGCAAAAAATGCAGATTTATTAATATCAGAAGCAACATATACAGAAGAACACAAAATAAAAGCAAAAAATTATTTACATTTAACATCAAAACAAGCAGCACAAATTGCAAAAGATTCAAAAGTAAAACAACTTATTCTAACACATTTCTCACAAAGATATAAAACAACAGACCACCTTTTAAAAGAAGCAAAAAAAACATTCAAGAATACAAAGTGTGCAAAAGATTTCACA
>CBFCXS010000038.1:0-6462 GCA_965602085.1 Candidatus Woesearchaeota archaeon | reverse complement strand
AGGAACAACTTTAACAGTCCACATAACTTCTTCCCTAAAACCTTCCTCTAAAACATTCAACAAAGTTACAGGTCTATGAACAGGTTTTATTCCAGGTCTCAACAAAATAAATAAAGCGAACACATAAACTATAAAGATGCCCATACTTATTACCCAATCCACATGTGTTCCTTTTTTATTCATAACAAACTTCCTTTTGCAGTTGTAATAATCATAGCAGCAGATGTCATCAAAATCAAAGAGTGTATCAATCCTTGTTTTATAGTTCCCTCTGAAAATTTACCAATCATTATTCCAGCAAAGAAACCCTGAATCATTATCAAACCAAAAAATACAGAATCTAAATTCATAGGTTCTCCACCTCCGCCAACACCACCTAACATACCCAAACCAGATTGCAGTGGACCTTGTAAATTAACTAACTTAGGAAACAACCAAAGTTGCAACACTAACATTATTCCAATGAAAATAAAATATACTATATAACCCTGAACAACTTGAGAATATGTACTTGCTCTTCTCTCTTCTCTCATCTTCTTAACATTCATTACAGATTCAGAAACAGAAGTCATTACATCACCTATATCCCCACCAGATTCATCAGCTTCAATTATAATAGATATGCTTCTTTTAATTACAGAATTATCAGTATCTTCTGCAAAAGTAACTAAAGCTCTATGTAAAGGAATGCCCCATTCAACTTGGTGAGATAATTTACGAATAAAAGGAGTTAAAGCACCAAAATCTTCTTTTGAAACATGTAAAATACTCATAGGCAAAGTTATTCCTGACTTAACAGTCTCAACTAAATTTCTTACAAACTCTAAAAATTTCAATTCAATACTTTTCTGTCTCTTAATTTCTTTATAATAATCAGACCAAAAATGCAACCAACCAAGAGTCAGAGCTATAATTAAAATAGGCCAAAAGAACCTCTTCAAAAATCCTTGAGAAACAAAATAAATATAGAAATCAGCACCTACAATAAACAAAGCTACAAAAATACTCAACAAATATATTTTTCTAAATTTGATTCTCACATTGTAGGTTGGATTATACTCAAAAAGACTGCATAAACTACATTCAAAAATGGAATTATTCCATAGGTTCCAATCATAGCTAATGTCTTAATATCTAAAAATCCTAGTTGACCTCCTATTACATTTATTATAGCTAAAGTTACTAAAAACAATAATGGTGCTGCAATAAATACACCAGTGTATATATCTGAATAAGTTGACAAAGTATCAGTATATTTTTTCCTCTCCAGCTTATATGTATCCAAAGCATCCTTAGCTTTTCCTTTTAAATAGGATTTTAAATCTCCACCAGTTTCTACAGTAGCAACTATACCAGTTAATAACTCACGAAACTCTCTACAAGGTGTAGTAGAAGCTACAGTTCTCAAAGCAGTTGTCAAACTGTAACCAAACAAATTAACATAATTAACAATTTTTTTAATCTCAGATTCTAAACCTTTATACTCAGAAGAACTCAAAACTAAATTAAACATAGAAATTGGTTGTGCACCAGAACCAGCAACAGCAGCCATATGAATTATAACAAATGGTAAATCATTCTTCATAGCCTTAGCCCTAGAACCTACAACCATTGAAGGATAAAAATAGATAAGTGCAAACATACCAACAGCACCTAAAAAGGCAAATGAAATTCCTCTAACCAAGCTTGAAATTATACCAGCACCAGTAACAAAAGAAAACATAATCACCAAAAACATAACAGCAATAAAAGTTAAAATACTTGAAAATATTACAATACTATCATAAGTTTTAGATAGAACTTTAATATTTGAGGATTTCAAAGCCCTGTGTTCAGACTTAAAAAAAGTAGGATACTGTCTATTCAAATATAAAGTTAATTTCTCAACAAAACGATTTGAAAGTTTACCATATTTGCTTGTCTTATACAAACTATACTTAATTTCTTTGGTTGAAAGTTTTTCTCTCTTACTCAAGGCTTTTTTAAGTTCAAAATCTTTTATTTTCAATTCAGCAATTAATCTTTTCTTTTCTTTCTTGCTAATACTAGTAAATGTTCCAGTAGATAATTTTTCCTCAACTTTATACTCCTTCTTCTCCATCAAACCTTCAGCAACTTGTTTATTCAGAACTTCAACCTCATCAAGTAAAGAAAAAACTTTCTTCCCATAAAAGCCCTTCCAATACTTTTCATCTTTACCTTTAAGCAAACCCTTATCTGCCTTAGCATCTTTGAAAAACTTCTCTTCTTTAACTTTTAAGTGTTCTAAATCTTCCAACAATCCAGTTATTTTTTTCAAATAATTCTCAATTCGAGACATTTTTCTTTTCCTTCTCAATTAATTTATCTGCTTTCTCTAACAAACTCAATATATACTCTCTCTTCTTCAATAATTCCTTCTCAACTTTAACCAATTTTTTCTTATCTTTAGTAGTTTCCCGAACACCAATTAGTTCGTGATAACCTCTAATAACTTCTAATACAGTTTTCATATTCTGTTGAATATTTTCAATACTCATTTTAAGAAATATTAAATTTAGCTAAAGTTTCCTTTGGATTTCTATAATAACCATGAATGATTTCATAAACTTCTTTATAATTAGTAATTTTATTTTGGTACATTGCCATTAATAATCTGGCTCTTAACCTAAATTCAGCAAATAATTGCTGTTGAGTTAAACCACTCTTAGTAACAACTTTATTCAAAACATGACTTTGCAATTTAAAATAAAATCTATCACCTCTAGGATCCCAAATAAAAGGAGTATTAGTTTGCACTTCCCCTAATCTTTCAGTCACACCAATAATCTCAGCAACCTCTCTAACTCTACGAGTAGCCTTGCCACCAACCTTAGCTTGAGTCATAATACAAACAGCATCAAGACTCTGTACTAAAGATGGAGATAACTCAATTGGTGGAGTCTCCAACCTACGAACCATAGTCTGAACATCTTCTGCATGCATTGTACCAAATGAAGGATGTCCTGAACTCATACCCTGGAACAAAACAGAAGCTTCCTTACCTCTTACCTCACCAACTATAACATAATCGGGTCTCTGTCTGAAACTCTCCTTTAACAAATCAAACAAACTTACTTCACCATAACCAGCTTGTGTACCTATACCTAATCCTTTTCTTGAAACACTTGGCAACCAATTCTCATGTAACAAATTCAACTCACGAGTATTATGAACAAATATATTATTACATAAGAATTTTTCATATTTTGGAATGCTTAAATCAAACACTTCTACTTCCTTAGAACTTATTTTTTTTACTTTCTTTACTTTATCCCACAAAATATCATTATGTGAAATATCATTAAATTCAGAACCTATAGGAGCTATTTTTTGTATATAATCTCTACCAATATTTTGCAATCCTTTAAGATAACCATATTGGAGTTTTACATTTCCTATTTCATTAAGTCTCTGAAGTTTTAGAGTGCTTAATGGAATCACATCAGAACATGTATGATGAGCTCTTTTATCTAGCAAATTTAATTTTTCATTTTTTCTTTCTTGTAAAAATTGAATTTCTTTAAATTTATCTATATTTTCAAAACTAGAAATAGACATATTAATACATTTATCTTTTCTATCAAAATCATTAATTCTTGAAATAATATTTAATCTCAAAAATAAGGATTGTAAAACACTTAATAATTCATAACTTTGAGAACTACAAGAAACTTCAGACTTTTTAACACAACCATCTGCACTAAAATAACCTCTAATAAAATGCTTAATCTGTTCATTTGCTAAATTAAATATAAAATTAGGTATCTTTTTGGTACTAGAATAACCATCAAATTTCAAAACATTTTTCATAAATTTATAAAAAATAGTACTATGTAATCTTAAAGAAACACCTCCATCACTCATCTTGGAATAATTACAATCTAAATATTTAGCAATTCTTTTAAATAAATCTCTACATTCTTCATCAGAATTAGATAAGATTATAGAATTCTTATTATAATTATCATAACTTCCATCTCCAAGCCACAATCCGCAAAATTCTAAAAATTCTTTATTTATTTCAAATAAAACTGGAATAGAAGAAGTATTTTTACTTTTTATCTTCAACTCTTGTAACTCTTCATAAGAAAATTTAATATTTAATTTCAAAAATTCTTCAATTTTTATTAAATTATGTCTCTTCCACCACACATATCTTTCTTTAGCAACTTTTAACTGTTTATAAGAATAATCCTCAAATATCTTTTTAATAGGTTCCCCAACTAAAAAATCACTTTTAAACCACTTCAGATGCTTCATAAGATTTATCTCCTTAACTATATTCCCACTAATAGGAAGGATTCTAGGAACAGCAATAAAAGATTTTTTTTCTTTCAAATCTATAGGTTTTACTTCTTTTAGTAAACCATCTTCCCCTAAGGAGAATAAAGAATGATCTTTAGTAACTTTTATTTTCCTGCCAGTTGAAGTAAGAACTTCATAAATATCTTTCTTAACTTTATGTTTAATATAATCAGAAGGTTTAACAAAAATAATTTTACCTTTATCATTTAGAGTCATCACTTCAGCATCTATTTTATTATCAACAAATTTTTTTATTGAAATATTTTTTATTTTATCATTCTTTTTAATTATTATCTTAGAATCCCCTGTAACACTATCTTCAATACTAACAACTCTTGAAGCAGGAGGAATAAAAAAAGCCATAGCATTAAGCAAAGTAGTTTTACCAGAACCAGTTCCACCTATTACCATTATATTTGATTCATGCTCAACAAGTAACCACAAATAAGCTAACATCTCAGGACTAACAGTTTTAAATTCAATTAATTTTATTGGAGTCCAAGGCTCAGCAGTAAACTTACGGATTGTAAATGTTGGACCTTTGGTGCTTATCTCCTCAGTGTAGGTTGCATTCACTCTTGAACCACCAGGTAACCTTCCATCTAATGTAGGACTAGCATAAGAAATATATTTACCTGCCTTTTGAGCTAACTTCTCAACAAAACTAGTCAAGTATTTCATATCTCTAAACCTAACATTAGTTCTAATATTCCTATATTTTCTATGAACAAGATAAATTGGTGAATTCAAACCATTGCACTCTATATCTTCAATATAATAATCTCTCATTAATGGCTCAATTTCATTTAAACCAACAAAATTCCTATAGATGTAATACATTAATTTCAAGAAAGTTTCTTTATTGACATTAATATTCAACTCATTTAATAAAATTTTAATACTCTTTTCTAAATATTCAATTACAGCTTCCTCTGTTTTTATAGCTAAGAAACTCAAACTAATCAGTTCTTCTAAACCAGACTCAAGAATTTTCAATAACTTCTTCTCTTTCTCATTTAATTCTGGCTCCTCAACCTCATATAACAAAGTCTTCTTCTCTTTACTAAAATGAATATGAACATTCACATAAGGTTTAATTAAAGGATATCTAACATCAATCTTAGACTTATCCTTAAATTCAGGAATTATAGGGGTCTCAATTTTCTTTATTTTAAAAAGAGTTTTGGATATTTTACTAATATTTTCCTTGGGTTTCTTTACACTAACACTCTTCTTAAAACCCTTCTGTCTAGGTGTTAATTTATTAGGTTTAGGAACTTTATTTGCCTCTTTTTTTTCCATTAATATACCACCAACTAGTTTTATATAAAAAAACAGAAATGAACTTATATAATTTACGGTTTAACTAATATAAATGCCAACAGTTACCCCAGTAGTTTCTGAACCCAAATTCCTTATAGAAATCATATGGCTTCCAACTACAGAACCCATTATCTCATTATCAGCCTCATAAACCAAATTTATACTATCTGGATATTCCAACATTAAAGTCATCACATACTCATCAACAACTATAGTTTCTGCTAAAAAAACATTCACATCTCCTTCTCTTTGTACTAAATTAGAATTAACACCACATGTAGATCCAGGATCGCAGGGCTCCATCATCATGGCACTCGTTTTCATCTCCCACCTAACTTTATTAGTAGCAACATCAAAATATAATTTTCCACCCTTGATTATAACAGGATCTAAAACTCTTTTACTACCAGGACCCTCAGTTACAACTGTAGATATTGCATCTGAAATTGCATGCATAATTGCTTTTGACTCAATTACTGTATTCCTCTCTTTCATTTTAGTAATCATTGGTATACCAGCACCCAAAATTAAAGTCATAGCAACAATACCCAAAGCAACATACAAAACAGTAGAAACCCAAATTTGCCCTTTCTTCCTTCTTCTTTTAGGTTTATCAAAACCTCTAAGTGCATCTACAATCAAACCAATAACTATACCTACAGGAACAAAAATTAAAAGAATTATAGGATATGTTTTCAAAACAGAAAAAATAGAGGAAGCAGATTGCTCAAGTGATAAAAAGTAAACTATTATACCATAAACTACAGTAACTAAACCAAAGCTTATCAATCCACCTATTTTCCATCCATTCAT
>CBFCXS010000037.1:0-6635 GCA_965602085.1 Candidatus Woesearchaeota archaeon | reverse complement strand
GCTTTTAACCAAGTGGTCGCGGGTTCAATTCCCGTCCGGCCCTCATATTTAAAGGAACCTACAAAAAAATGAATTTTGAAGTTGCAAATCACATTTTAGTCCCTAAACATGAAAAACTAAGTGAAGAAGAGGGCAAAAAACTATTGCAAAAATATAATATAACTAAATTACAGTTACCAAGAATTTCTAAAAAAGATCCTGCTATTAAAGAACTAGGTTTGAAACCTGGTGAGATTGTAAAAATAACTAGAAATAGTGAGACTGCTGGTAAGACTGTATTTTTTAGGTTGGTCATTGATGAATAATACTTTTTTAATTAAAAAATATTTTGAACAAAAGAGTTTAGTAGAGTCAGATATAAAATCTTTTGATTATTTTGTTGAAAAAGGCATGGCTGATGTTATTAAGGAAGTTGGGGAAATTGTTCCAACAATTATTCCACAAGATGTTAAGGATTTTAGAATTAAATTAGATAAAATAAAAGTTGGTAAACCAAAAATAATTGAAGCAGATGGAAGTCAGAGAGTTATTTATCCTTCTGAAGCAAGATTAAGAAAATTAACTTATTCTGCACCTATACATGTTGAGGTTAGTACATTTATTGATGGTGTACAGAGAGAAACATTTACTGTTGAAATTGGTAAGTTACCAATTATGGTTAAAAGTAAACATTGTCACTTACATAATTTAAAGAAAGATGAATTAATTGCTAAGGGTGAGGATCCAGATGAGCCTGGTGGTTATTTTATTTTAAATGGTAATGAAAGAGTTTTAATTACTGTTGAGGATTTGGCATCAAATAGATTCTTTGTTGAGAAAACTTCTACTGGTCCAAGTAAATATAGAGGTAAAGTATTTTCTGAAAAGGGATCATATAGAATTCCTCATATAGTTGAACAAATGAAAGATGGAATAATTTATTTATCCTTTACAAGGTTTAACAGGATTCCTTTGATTTCTGTGATTAAGGCTTTAGGTTTGGTTAGAGATGATGAAATAATGAAGTATGTTTCTGATGAAAAAGAATTTGATGATGTAATTATTAATTTGTATAATGTAATTGATTTGAAAACTCAAAAAGATGCAGTAAGTTTTGTTGCAAAAAGAATTGGTGCTCTACAAGAAGATTTTGAAGAGAGGGTATTTGATAATTTTGATAAGTATCTATTACCTCATTTAGGTGTAACTCCTGAGGATAGATTGTCTAAAGCTAAAAATTTATGTAAGTTAATTAAGAAATTTTTGACTGTTTCTAAAGAAGAAATTATTATGGACAAGGACCATTATAGAAATAAAAGATTGAAATTATCTGGAGATTTATTAATGGATTTATTTAGAGTAAATTTGCGTACCTTAGTTAATGATTTGCTTTATAATTTTCAAAGATTAGTTAAGAGAGGTAAGTTCAGTTCCTTAAAAATTATTATTAGAGATAAGTTGTTAACTTCTAGAATTAAAAGTGCAATGGCTACTGGTACTTGGGTTGGTGGAAGAAAAGGAGTTAGTCAGAATATAGATAGAACAAATTTCTTAGCTTCTTTATCTCATTTACAAAGAATTGTTTCACTTTTGAGTGCTTCTCAAGAAAATTTTGAAGCTAGAGCTTTACATTCAACTCATTGGGGTAGATTGTGTCCTATAGAGACTCCAGAAGGTACATCAATTGGTTTGAGAAAAAATTTAGCTATATTAGCAAATGTTTCTTCAGAAGTTGTTTCAGAAGAAAAATTAATGAAATCATTAGAAGGTTGTGGGTTGAAAAATGGTTGATGTTTTTTTAAATCAAAAGTATGTTGGAAGTACAGATAATGCTAATGAGTTTATTAAAGATGTAAAGGAAAAAAGAAGAACTGGAAAGATTTCTAAAAGTGTAAATATAGTTTTTGATAAAACTTTCTCTGAAATATTTATTGACAGTTCACGTGGAAGAACCAGAAGACCTGTTATTGTTGTTGAGAATGGTAAAAGCAGGTTAACTGAAGATACAAAACAAAAATTAATTGATAATGAAATAAGTTGGGATGATTTAGTTGAGCAGGGAGTTATAGAATATATAGATGCTCTGGAAGAAGAAAATGCTTATGTTTGTTTGTATGATAAGGATTTGAATGAAGAACATACACATCTTGAAATAAGTCCAGCTGTTATATTAGGAATCACAACTTCTTTAGTTCCTTTTTCAAACTTTGGTCAGAGTTCAAGATTGAATAGAGGTTCTAAAACTCAGAAGCAAGCTTTAGGTTTGTATACTGCAAATTATTTACAAAGAATGGATACAGATGTTTCAATTTTACAATATACTCAAAGACCTATTGTTGAAACTTACATGCATGAATTATCTAATTATAATAAACATCCTTCAGGTCAGAATGTAGTTATTGCTCTGATGAGTTATGAAGGTTATAACATGCAGGACTCAATTGTTCTAAATAAAGGCAGTGTTGAGAGAGGGTTGGCAAGGAGTTTTTATTTTAGACCTTACACAGCTGAGGAATTGCGTTACAGTGGTGGTTTAGTTGATGAAATTGGAATTCCTGATAAAGAAGTTAAAGGGTATAAGTCAGAACATGATTATAGATTATTAGAAGATGATGGTATAGTTTATCCAGAAGCTAATATAAAAGCTGATGATATATTAATAGGTAAAACAAGTCCTCCTAGATTTTTAGGGGAACTTGAAGATTTTAGCATTGCTGCTTCAACTCGTAGAGAAAGTTCTGTTGGTGTGAAACATGGTGAGAGTGGTACAGTTGATATGGTTCTTTTTACTGAGAATGAAGCTGGAAATAAAATTGTTCAAATTCGTTTAAGAGATCAAAGAATTCCTGAAATTGGAGATAAGTTTGCATCTCGTCATGGTCAGAAAGGAGTTGTAGGATTAATTGTTCCTGAAAGAAATTTACCATTTACTGCATCTGGAATTACTCCTGATTTAATATTCAGTCCGCACTCTGTTCCTTCAAGAATGACTATATCTCACATGATTGAAATATTAGCTGGTAAAGTTGGTGCACTTTCTGGTAGATATGTAGATGGTACAATATTTGACTCTGAGAAAGAAGGAGATTTAAGAAAAGAGTTAATGAGTTTAGGTTTCAAAGAAAATGGAACTGAAAGAATGTATAATGGTATAACTGGTGAAGAATATAAAGCTGAAATATTTATTGGTAATATTTATTATTTGAAATTAAAACATATGGTAGCAAATAAATTACATGCTCGTGCTTCTGGAAGGATACAACTTTTAACTAGACAACCAATTGAGGGTAGAAGTAAAGGTGGAGGTCTGAGATTAGGAGAAATGGAGAAAGATTGTTTTGTAGCTCATGGTGCTTCTCTATTATTGAAAGAAAGATTTGATTCTGATAAAACTGTAATTTATATTTGTGAAGAATGTGGAATGTTAGCTGTTCATGATGAGTATAGAAAGAAATCATTTTGTCCTAAATGTGGAAGTAATACAGAAGTTACTGCAATTGAAATAAGTTATGCATTTAAGTTGTTGTTAGATGAGTTAAAGTCTCTTGGTGTATATCCTAAATTGGAGTTGAAAAGTAAATATTGAAAATGGTAAATGGATTGTTAGGTGTTGTGGAAGGAGAAACTGAAGTAAGAATGAGATTTGATAGTGAAGATTCTGCTACTACCTTTGCAATAAGTTTTGGTAGAGATTTAATTAGTAAAATTGGATTAGATTGTGCTAGAACATTTCCTATGAGTGAACCTGTCTATGTTAATAAAAAAAGAGGAGCCTTTGGAGTTTTTGGATATGTAGATGATGTAGTTGAGGTGGTTGTTCCTGCGGATAAATATCATGCAGTTAAAGAATTTTTATCAAGACAAATGGAGCCTGGTGTAGCATGACTGAATATGTATACAAAAGTATAGGGAATATTATATTTGCTTTGTTTAGTCCTGAGCAGATTAAAAAATTAAGTGCAACAAAAATAGTTACACCTGAATTGTATGATAAAGAAGGATATCCTGTTGATGGTGGTTTAATGGATATACATTTAGGTATAATTGATCCAGGTTTAAGATGTAAAACTTGTGCTGGGAAATTAAAAGAATGTACAGGACACTTTGGTCACATTGAATTAGCGAGACCTGTTGTTCATATTAAATATATTAAACAAATTCTTGATTTATTGAAAACCACTTGTAGAGAATGTGGAAGAGCATTGTTATCTGAAGAAGACATTGCAAAACATGCTGATAGATATGAGAAGTTAGAGAAGAAAACTAGATTAAATAAAAGAAGAAGATTAACTAAAGATTTAATTAATAGTTTGAAAAATTTAAAAAAGTGTCCACATTGTTCTGGCAAGCAGTATGTTATTAAGTTGGAAAAACCTGCTACATTTTTGGAGAGAGATAAAAGATTAAATCCAATTGAAATAAGAGCTCGTTTAGAAAAGATTCCTGACAAAGATTCTTATATATTAGGTTTGAATCCTAAGTATGTAAGACCAGAGTGGATGATATTAAATATATTACCAATTCCACCTGTAACAATAAGACCTTCTATTACTTTAGAAACAGGTGAGAGGTCAGAAGATGATTTAACTCATAAACTTGGGGATATAGTTAGAATTAATCAAAGATTATTTGAAAATATAAATGCTGGTGCACCAGAAGTTATAATTGAAGATCTGTGGGATTTATTGCAGTATCATATAATTACTTATTTTGATAATTCAATAGCTCAAGTTCCGCCTGCAAGACATAGATCAGGTCAGCCACTTAAGACTTTAACTGAGAGAATTAAAAGTAAAGAAGGAAGGTTCAGACACAATTTAGCTGGTAAGAGAGTTAACTTTGCTGGAAGAACTGTAATCAGTCCAGATCCTCAGATGAATTTCAATGAGGTTGGTGTTCCTAAACAGATTGCTTATGAATTGACTGTTCCTGAAAGAGTAACTTCCTGGAATAAAGAATGGTTAAAGAGATTAATTAAGAATGGTCCAAAAGTTTATCCTGGTGCAAATTATGTTTTAAGACCTGATGGCAGAAAGAAAAGAATAACTGAAGATACAGTTGATAATTTAATTGCAGAATTGGATAGTGGTTTTATTGTTGAGAGACATATAATGAATGGTGACATTGCAATATTTAACAGACAGCCTTCGTTACATAGAATGAGTATAATGTGCCATAAGGTTAAATTACTTCCTGGGAAATCTTTTAGGTTAAATCCTTCTGTTTGTGCCCCATATAATGCAGACTTTGATGGAGATGAGATGAATTTACATATACCACAAACTGAGGAAGCTCGTGCTGAAGCTGATATATTAATGCAAGTACAAACACAAATTATGAGTCCAAAACATGGAAAAAATGTTATAGGGTGTATAGAGGATTCTGTAACTGGAAATTATTTGCTAACTAAAGATACTATATTTACTAAAGAAGAAGCTTATGATTTATTATTGAATATAGGTGTAGATGATTTACCTAGTTTTGGTTCAAAAGTTAGTGGTAAGGAAATATTTAGTGCACTTCTACCTAAAGATTTCAATTACATTGGTTACTCAAGAAATTATAGAGATTGTGTTAAGTGTGTAAAAAGTATACATCATGATTGTAAAAATGATTCTTATGTATTTGTTAAAAATGGTAAATTGGTTAGTGGTGTAATTGATAGTTCATCTATTGGTGAAGAGTCAGGTGCTTTAGTTCGTGACTTATATAGAAAGTATGGCCCTGATATTACATTAGATATAATTGGAAAGATTTTTAGATTGGGAATTAAAGTTCTTTTGAAGTTTGGTTTCACTACTATAATTTCTGATACTGATTTACCTCCTAATGCTAAAGAAGAAATTGATGGTTTTTTAAGGGATGCTGAAAAAAATGTTTACAAATTTATTGAAATGTTTGATGCTGGTAAGTTAGAAGCTTTACCTGGTAAGACTGAAGCTGAAACTTTAGAAGTGAGAGCTCTTGAGTTGTTAAATAAAGTTAGAAATAAAATTGGAGATATAGTTAGTAAGTATGCTAGAGATGATAATCCAACATTAGTTATGGCTCGTTCAGGAGCAAAAGGTAATTTACTTAATTTAGCACAAATGGCAGCATGTGTAGGTCAGCAAGCTCTACGTGGTAAAAGAATAGAGAAAGGATATATAGGAAGAACACTTTCTTTGTTTAAAGAAGGTGATTTGGGTCCTGAGGCAAGAGGTTTTGTTTCTCGTGGATTTAAAAGTGGTTTGAAACCTGCTGAGTTCTTTTTCCATGCTATGACTGGTAGAGATGCACTGATGGATACTGCTCTTCGTACACCTAAGTCAGGTTACTTGTATAGAAGGTTATCAAATGCTCTGCAAGACTTGAAAGTTGAGTATGATGGAACAGTTCGTGATGCAAATAAATCTATTATTCAATTTAAATATGGTGAAGATGGAATTGATGTTTCAAAATCTGAAGCTGGAACTATTGATGTAGTTAAGGCAATTAAGGATGTGATTGGTGAATAAGATGGATACTATAATTGAAAAATTCAAAGGAAAGATACCTGATAAAATCTTAAAAGATTTTAAGAAAGAAGCTACTGAGAGAAAGTTAAATAATAAGAATGCTGAGAAGGTTTTAGAACATATTAAAGATGAATATGAGAAAGCTAAAATTAATTCTGG
>CBFCXS010000036.1:0-6722 GCA_965602085.1 Candidatus Woesearchaeota archaeon | reverse complement strand
TTCTTTTAAAAACCTTTATAAAGACATTTTCTTAAAAGTATTTTGCAATGGTAGACTATCAAGACCCAAAAGATGAAGAGACTTTAATATTTGGAAAACCAGCAGACCCAGAGGAAGAAACACAAGTAATGAAACCAAGAAGAGGAGTATACAGAGGGATCAAATATTTAAAAAGGGTAGTTGAAGATTTAGTTAAAAAAACTAATCTTGGTATATTATTAAAAGGCGAATACTCAGGAAAACCTTTAACTTTTGGAAAAAAATTTTATGTATTTCTTTCATATAAAAATCAATCAGGAGAACAAATTAATCTACTTAACCACCCAATACTTTATGAAGTTACTAGATCAGATGATGACCCAAAGAAACCACAATATAGACCAGTAAGTGAAAGAGAAAGAATTTATGGAAATAGAGAACTTCATCTTTTTATTGAAGACCCAACATTAGATGGTAAACAAAGAAGAAATATTGAGATTACAGTGGAAATAAGAGAAGATTTTGGTACATTAGAAACAAAAGTAATGGAAAGACCCGCAACAGAACAAACAAGACCACAAACAACAGAAACACAAAGAATAATACCAGAATCTAAAGATAATTTTGGAGATTTAAAAAAAGGTGTACATGAATCAACAGTTACAGACTTACAAGAAATGGTAAAAAAACAAAGAAGAATTAGACAAAAAAGAGATAGCATAACAAGAAAATTTACACTAGAACAACCAAAAGAAAAAACACCAGCAATAAATAAAAATGTACTAAAAGGAAGAAGAAGATTCGAGGAAGATTTATAAACAAAATTCAATAAAATAAAACTATGATATCAATAAGTGAAATATTCAATTTAATTATTCTAACTGTAGCTATAGGTTACATATTCTCAGGTTTCATAAAAAAACCAGGAGGAATATACAAACCAGGTTTTAATTGGGAGGATTTCAAATTCTCAATTATAGTTGCAGCTCCAGCAGTTGTATTACATGAATTAGCACATAAATTTACAGCCATGATTTTTGGACTATCAGCACAATTTTATATCTGGCCATTTGGAATTTTTTTAGCAGTTTTCTTAAAAGTAATTCACTCACCATTCTTGATTATAGCACCAGGTTATGTCGGTATACCAGGTTTGCAGCAGGCAAGTATGATCACAGCAATAATTGCATTTGCAGGACCACTAGCAAATATAATTTTATTCATAGCTGCACATTTAATTTTAACACGAGCTAAACACTTAACAAGAATTCAAGCAACAGCACTTTACTTAACAAAACAAATCAACCTATTACTTTTAGTTTTCAATCTTATACCTATACCTCCATTAGATGGATCAAAAGTTTTAGCAGGAATCTTAAGTTTATTTTAATCTTCTTATTCTTCTTAAAATAGATTTCTTTTTCTTTGGTTTTCTCTTCTTAACTCTTTTCTTAGCTTTCTTTTTAGATTTTTTCTTAGCTTTCTTCTTAGTTTTCTTTTTAACTCTTTTCTTAACTTTCTTAGGTCTTCCTCTCTTACTAACTTTCTTAGGTCTACCACGCTTACTTACTTTCTTTTTAACTTTTCTTTTCCTTGCTTTGGTTGCAGCATTCTTTGCTCTTGTCTCAGCACGCAACTTTTTCTTCATTAATCTCTCTTCTTCTATAACTAAATAATATTTACCATCTTTTAATTCTTCACCCAAAACTTTAATTTGTTTTTTAATATTAGAAATTTGCTTTTTAGTATCCAAAATCTTTAAAACAGAACCACACTCAGGACACTTAAAATCACTTTCCATTGCAACATCATACTTAAAAACAACACACTTATTTGGGCATTGAAAATAATCCTGAATTTGTTTCTGACCCAATCTTTGCTCCATCAACCCTAATCTCTCTTGTTTATGAGAAATCAAAAAAGTTAATAATTTTTTAAGATCTAGAGTCCAATAATAAATATACCACCCTTTCCTCTTATCTTTTTTCCTCATAAAATCAACTAAATTTTTAGAATGAAGCTTATAAAGCATATTTCTAACCTGATTAACAGTTAGCTCCATTTTATCAGCAAGCTTAAACTCACTTATATTTTCCTTACCATACAATAACTGAGCCAGAGGTATAACATCCTCTCCTGCAACCTCTCTAACAATATCAAAAATTAGCTTATCTAGAGGAATCATATACCCAAAATTAGACACTATTCCTATAAAAACATTTCTTTTTACTACAGTGAAATAATAAAAAAGCTTTATTAAAGACCTAACATCTTAATTACTTATTATGGGCCTATTTAGTAAAAAGAAAAAGCAGGAATTACCGCAGTTTCCAAGATTACCAGAGAAGCCTTCTTTTCCAGAATATAAACAACAAATGCCTTCTAGACCAAGACTACCAGAGATAGAACCTGAAGATAATTTTCAAATTCCTATTAGAAGACCAGATATGCCTAGACCAATGCCAGTTCCACCAAGAGAATTAGCACCTACTATTCCTTCAAGTCCAGGACCACAGCCATTATTTGTGAAAATTGATAGATATAAAGCAGCAATTAATGCATTAAACGAAATAAAAACAAAACTATCAGAAGCAGAAGCTACTCTTTCAAAATTAAATGCAATTAAAATAAGAGAAGCAGATGAAATTGCTAGATGGGAAAATGAAATATCAGTAATTAAAGAAAGATTAATGGTTATAGACAAACAATTATTTGAGGTTTAATTATGGTTAGAATACTAAGTTCTGTACACACAAGATTAGAAAATGGAATGAATTTAAGAAAAGATATTCTAGAAACTGCTCTAAGAACTACACAACTAATACAAAAATTCAAACCATATAAAAAATTAAACATAGAAAAAAACAAATTAATCATACAATTCAAAAAAGAAATTTCAGCATTAAAACAAACAGTTCATGAATTAGAATTTAAAGACTTGCCAAAAGATACAATTAAAGAACCAAAAAAATTAAAAGAAGAAGTAGAAGAGATGCATGAAATAGCAAAAGAAATTAAAGAAGAGATTAAAAAACCAATAATAAAATCAGAATTAGAAACACAAGTAGAGGATTTAAAATCACAAATAGACAATATTAAGATTTAACTAAAACAGCCTTAATTCTCCGAACACCAGCTGCAACAGATTCTTCTTTAATAATTTTAAATTTTCCTAACTCTTTTGTATTATTAACATGAGGACCAGCACAAATTTCTTTATCAAATTTACCGACGGAATAAACAGAAACTTTTGCTCCATACCTCCCACCAAACACACCAATAGCACCTTCCTTTAAAGCATCAGAAGTTTTCATTTCTTTTTTAGAAATAACCAACTCTTCTTTTATTTTTTTATTAACTAAATTTTCAACTTTCTTAATTTCAACATCAGTCATTTTCTTACCATGTGAAAAATCAAAACGCAATCTTTCAGAAGTTATATTTGAACCCCTCTGGAAAACATGTTTACCAAGAACTTCTCGCAAAGCAGCATGCAATAAATGAGTAGCAGTATGTAATCTAGCAGTCTCAACACTTTTATCAGCCAACCCACTTTTAAATTTACCAACAGTACTTTTACGACTCAACTCTTGATGTTTCTCCAACTCTTTCTCAAAACCTTTAACATCAATTTTAACTTTATGCTCCTTAGCTAACTCAACAATCATTTCAATTGGAAAACCATATGATTGATACAACAAAAATGCTTCACCACCATCAATTTTATCATCAGATAACATTTTCTCAAACTCTCTCAAACCTCTATCCAAACTTTTCTGGAATTTATCTTCTTCTTTCTTCAACTCAGAAAAAATAAATTTCTGATTTTTATTACCATAAATCTCACAAATAACTTTAGCAATATCAACTGTATAATCTCCCTTAAACAAATCAACACCAAGCAACCTCAAATGTCTCAAACTCCGACGAATAAATTTACGAAGAACATAACCTTGCTCTAAATTTGAAGGAGCAATACCTTCTTCCAAAATGAAAACAGCAGCCCTCAAATGATCAGCAATTATTCTCTCACTTCTAACATTTCTCTTCTTACTCAACTTTTTAATCTCATAGATTATAGGTTTAAAAGTTTCAATATCAAAAACAGAGCTTTTACCCTGTAAAACAGCCGCAGTTCGCTCCAGACCCATCCCTGTATCCACATTTTGCTGCTTTAAAGGCTCATATTTGCCCTTTTCAGTCTTATTATACTGCATAAATACATCATTCCAAATTTCAACCCATTTTGCGTTCTTAGGGTCGAATTTTTCAGGAACTTTAGAGCCAATATAGTAAAACATTTCAGTACAAGGGCCACAAGGACCAGTTTGTCCAGCAGGACCCCACCAATTATTATCACTCTCTAAAACCCCTCCTTTCAAAAAAACAATTTTCTCTTTAGGGATACCTATTTCTTGCCATACCTTAGCAGATTCCTCATCTTTAGGAATTTGAGAAAATCTTTTATCTCCACCAAATACAGTCACAGCCAACTTATAAACAGGAATTTTCAAAACCTCAGTTAAGAATTCAAAACTAAATTTTATAGCATCCTCTTTAAAATAATCACCAAGAGACCAATTACCTAACATTTCAAAGAAACTTAAATGAACATCATCACCAACTTCTTCTATATCACCAGTTCTAATACACTTTTGAACATCCACCAACCTTTTTCCAGAAGGATGTTTCTCACCCAACAAAAAAGGAACCAAAGGATGCATACCAGCAGTTGTAAAAAGAACAGTAGGATCATTCTGCGGAATCAAAGAACTACCAGGAATAATAGCATGTTTCTTACTTTTAAAGAACTGTAAATACTTCTTCTTTAAATCCTCAGCTTTCATTATATAACAAAACTATCAAGAATTTATAAATATTACTTTAATAGTTCTTCAGGTTTAATGATTTTTATACCTCTAAATTCTTTTAATTTTAATAAATGTTTATCATTAGTTATAATATAATTAACATTACCCTCTACTGCGCATTCAATAATTTTATTATCATCTGGATCATTTTTAACAATATTAAACTTCTTTTGAGGGATAACTATTTCTGATAAAGCAATGACTTTGCCAATAGATTTTTTTATTTCTAAATTTTTATTTTGAATTTTATTTTGAATTTCTTTATAATTTAAAACTTCACTATACTCTTCAATAATTTCCTTTGATAAGATTAAATCTATTTTTTTATTTTCTATTCTATCTATAATTTTAGCAGAAGCACCATCCCAAAAAGTAGCTGAAATTAGAATATTTGTATCAAGAGTTATCTTCATTTTTTATTTTTTCTAAATCTTTCAATTATTCCAGAAATATCACTTTCTTTTAATCCCGCTTTTTTAGCAACTTCTTTTAAGGGTTTAGTTATTTCTCTAAATGTTTGAGCATTTATTTTTTTAATTAATAAATTATCATTTTCAACAAAGAAAATTATTTTTTGCCCTTCTTCCATTTTTAATTCTCTTCTAATATCAGATGGAATAGCTATTTGTCCTCTTGAACTTATAGTACCCATTTCAATTAATTCTGTCATTTTATACCTCCAAAATATACAAGATAAGTAAGATATATCTTGTATATAAACTTTTCTATACAATCAATAAAGTTTAAAAACCAACATTAGCCTATTATCTGTATGGACCCGTAACTCAGTTTGGATAGAGTGCCAGACATAAGGGCAAACCTTCTATCCTGCGAAGAGAGCTGGAAGCCGTCGGTTCAAATCCGATCGGGTCCGCTTTTTTTTATATTCTATAAAATATATATTATATTAAATAGACAACTGGCAAACACGCGCACAGAGTATATAAATAAATTTTCTCTAATTTTAAGATATGGGTATAAGTCAAGAATTAGCTGAATTGGTAGGTCTAATAATTGGGGATGGACATATTTTATATAACCACTACAAAAGAATTTATCGCCTAACTATAAGTGGAGATGTTAAAGAAGACAAAAAATATTTTGAAAAAATTTCAAATGTAATTTTTAAAATTACTAATAAAAGACCCAGAATAAGAGAAAGAAAAGTAATAACAAGAGGTATACATAAAGGAAATTCTTTAGAGTTATACATTAATTATAAAAAGTTTGTAGAGTATCTTATAAACGAATTAGAACTTACCTATGGCAGTAATAAAGCTTTTAAGGTGATAATACCAAATAAATTCTTAAATTGGAATTATTCTAGATACATATTAAAAGGAATATTTGAATCAGATGGGTCACTATATTTTTCAAAAAGTAAAGTAATAAAATATCCTTCCTACCCAAGATTAGAAATAAGAACTTCTAGTAGAAGATTAGCCTACCAGATCTTTGAAGTATTAAAGAAAAGAAGTTATAGAATACAAATTATGAAGACTAAATATGGAGACTTTAAAGTATATTTAAGTGGTAAAGAGATGTTAAATAAATGGGTTAGTGAAATAGGATTTAGTAATTTTAATACAATAACTAAATACAGGTTATGGCAGAAATTAGGTTATTATATACCAAGGATTACAGCAGAACAAAGACAAAAAGTTTTAAAAAGCCAAATCAATTCTTATTACCATAAGGGTCTGTAGCAAAATCAGGTAATGCTCCCGCCTGCAGAGCGGAAAATCTGGGTTCAAAATAAGTTTACTTTAGTGGCTTTATGAAAGTCCCAGCAGGCCCTTTTTATTTTCTACACTCCACAAAATAATTATCTTTAGACTTAACAAACTTCTTAACAACAAATCCAGAACTAGT
>CBFCXS010000035.1:0-6902 GCA_965602085.1 Candidatus Woesearchaeota archaeon | reverse complement strand
TTTAAGAAATTATTTTTGAAGAATGTTCCAAAGAAAGATGGAGATTATGTTTTAGCTGAAAAGAAAAAATGGTAAAAGAATTAGTTAAGTTAAGAGGAGAGATAAACAAGTTAGATAATAAATTAATTAATTTACTTAAAAAAAGATTTGAGATTTCTAAAAAAGTTGGAAAGTATAAGTTGAAAAAAGGTTTAGCTGTAGAAGATAAAAAACGTGAAAAAGAGATATTTAATGCTAAATGTAAGAAATCTCAGTTATCAAAAAGTTTTACTAAGAAATTATTTAGTTTGATTTTTGTTGAGTCCAAAAGACTACAAAGGAATTTGAAATGAAAATAAATGAAGCTCAAGATAGGATAAAAGTATTTAATGATGAGAGAGAGTGGAGTGATCCTGGTTGTGTTAAAGACTTAATGTTAAATATGAATGAAGAGATTGGTGAAATGTGGTCCTTGATTAAATGGGTTGATGTTGCTAAACAACAAGAATTAATTGAGATGAATAAAGAAGAAGTTGAAAATTTTGTTGGTGATATGTTATATTTAATTTTGAAATTAGGTTATTTATGTAAGGTTGATTCTGAAAAATCAATTAAAGATGTTATAGAAGAATATGAGAAAAGATTTCCTAAAGATAAAGCAAAAGGAAGTCATGGTAATACAAGAGCAGGTGGAGTTGATTTGAAAGAATGATTAAAGATAAGTATAATGCTTTTATTGAATTGAGTAAGAAAACTGGTAAGTTCAATGTAGGTGTGAAATCTAATATTTGTGTTAAAGGAATGTTGACAACCTGCGCTTCTAAAACTTTGGAGAAATTTAGAGCTCCTTATGATGCTGATGTAATTAAAAAAATTAAGAAGAAAGGCTGGAATATAATTGGAATGTGTAATATGGATGAGTTTGCCTGTGGTTCGTCTGGTGAAACATCTTATTTTGGTCCAACTAAGAATCCTGCTGCTCCTGGTAGAATTTCTGGAGGTACAAGTTCTGGTTCAGCTGCTGCAGTTGCTGCTGGTTATTGTGAGGTTGCATTAGGTTCTGATACTGGAGGTTCAATTAGAAATCCTGCTTCATATTGTGGTGTTATAGGAATTAAACCAAGTTATGGTAGAGTTTCTAGATTTGGTTTGATTGATTCTGCAATGAGTTTTGATGTAATTGGTGTTATTTCTAAGAAAGTTGTTGATGCTGCAAAAGTTATGAATGTTATTTCTGGTTATAGTGAAAAGGATTCTACTACATTTGATATTAAGGTTCCTGATTTTACTAAGTTTAAGAAGATAGATAATTTGAGAGTGGGTATAAGTGATGATTTGTTTAAGCTTTGTAGTGATAAGAAAATTAAAGATTTGATATTAGATAAGATTGAAAGTTTGAAGAAGAAATATAATTTGAAACTTGTTAAAGTTGATTTGAAACATGTTAATTTGGCTGTGCAAACTTATTATCCTATAGTTTATACTGAATTTTTTTCTGGAACTCGTAAATTTGATGGTAGGAAGTTTGGTTTGAAAATTGAGGATGTTTGTGGTGAGGAAGTTCTTCGTAGGATTCTTGGTGGTTCTGAGATTTCTAAAGCTGAGTATAAAGGTGTTTATTATAGAAGAGCTTTGAATGCTAAAAAAATAATTTCTGATGAGTTTAAAGATGCTTTTAGAAATTGTGATGTTATTTTAAGTCCTGCTGTTCCTAAGTTACCTCATAAGATTGGTTCAAATATTTCTGTAAAAGATATGTATGCTTATGATGCTTTAACTGTCCCTGCAAATTTATCTGGGATTTGTGCTGGTGTGATTAATGCTGGTTTTATTAATAAGATTCCTGTTGGTTTGCAAGTTATGTGTGATTCATTTAAAGAAGATTTGTTGTTTAGTTTTTTGAAAGGGGTTGAAGATGCGAATAGTAACTGAAAGGTTAATTTTGAGAGATTTGGAGATGAAGGATGCAAAAGATTTACTTAATAATATAAATAATTTGAATGTTTCTAAAAACCTTGTTATTATTTCTTATCCTTATACCCTAAAAAAAGAAAAAAGATTTATTAAAGAATGTATAGAGAAAAGAAAGAAGAAGAAAAGAAAAGCCTATACTCTTGGTATTGAATTAAAATCTAGTGGGGAATTAATTGGTGTGATTAGCTTAAGAGATATTGATAGGTTTCAGGGAACTGCTGAAGTTGGTTATTGGTTAGGTGAAAAATATTGGAGAAAGGGTTTTATGGGTGAAACATTAAAAGTCATATTAGAATTTGGATTTAGTAAATTAAAATTAAGAAGGGTTGAGGCCTTTGTATTTGATAAAAATATTGCTTCTGAAAAGTTACTTAAAAAATTTGGTTTTAAATTTGAAGGTTTGAAAAGAAGGGGTTATAGGTCAAATGCTTCTGGGAAAATACATGATGGTAAATTATATGGTTTATTAAAAAAGGAGTTTAAGAAATGAAAGTTAGAGTTGGTATAGAGATGCATGGATATTTGAAAACTAAAGAAAAGTTATTCTGCAAGTGTGGAACTAATTATCAAAATGTTAAACCTAATACTAATATCTGCCCTGTTTGTACTGGTCAACCTGGTTCAAAACCTATGTTACCAAATAAAGAAGCTTTGAATAAAATAATTAAATTATCTCTGATGTTGGGTTGTAAAATAAATAAAAAATTTGTATTTCAGAGAAAGCATTATGACTGGCCTGATTTACCTAATGGTTATCAGAAAACAGTTTCTGGAAGTTATTCTCTGCCTATAGGTCACGGAGGAGAATTTTTGGGTATAAGAATTAGAGATGTTCATTTAGAAGAAGATCCTGCACGTTGGAATCCTGATTCTGGTAGAGTTGATTATAATAGATGTGGGATGTGTTTAGTTGAGTTGGTTACAGAACCTGATTTTGATTCTGCTGAACAGGTTAGACAGTGGTTGCAAAAATTAATGGCTATGCTTGGTTACATAGATATTTTGGATACACAAGCTGGAATAAAATGCGATACAAATATAGATGTTGATGAAGGTGAGAGGGTTGAGGTTAAAAATATTAATTCTCTTTGGAGTATAGTTCGTGCTATTGAATATGAATCTGAGAGGCAAGTTAAAGAAGGTGCTGTTCAGGAAACTAGAATGTTTGATGAGAAAACTAAGAAAACTTATTCTATGAGAACTAAAGAAGAAGCTGCAGATTATAGGTATATACCAGAACCTGATTTACCTGTAATTCATATATCTGATTCTGATGTTAAAAAGTTGGAGAAAGAATTGCCAGAGAGTCCTCATGAGAAAGCTATTCGTTTTGCTAATGAATTTAAGATTAGTAGGCAGGATGCTGAAGTTATTTGTTCTGATTTTATTTTAGGTTCCATTTTTGAGAAAGTTGCTGCTAAAGTTGAGCCTCATTTAGCTCTGAGATGGTTGAAAGAAGAGTTGGTTAGAGTTCTGAATTATAATAAGCTTGGAACTTCTGATTTGAAAATTGGTCCTAAAGAGTTGATTGATTTGCTCTCTTTAATTTCTGAGAAGAAAATAACTGAGAATGTTGGAAAGAAAATTTTGAATCAATTGGTTGTCAAGAAGTTTGATGTTAAAAAATATATTTCTAAGAATAAATTGGTAGTTGTAGTAGCTAAGGGTAAGTTGGAAGATGTTTGTAAGAAAGTTATTTCTAAAAATAAGAGAGCTGTTGATGATTATAAGTCTGGAAACGAGAATGTTTTAAATTTCTTGGTTGGACAGGTTATGCGTGAGACAAAAGGTGCTGCTGACCATAAGACTGTTTCTGATTTGTTGAAGAAACTTTTATAAAGGATTTATTTGTTTAGTCTTTAAAATGGACTATAAAGTTGAACTTAGGGATAGTGGAGATGGTAGAACTAAAAAGATTTATCTTGTGAATGGCAAAAAAGAAAGGCAAATTGGTTCTTATTCTTCTAACAATCCAGGATTTAGGTTGCGTCATGATTCTTCAATTAGAGTTCTTGGTGGGGATACTAAAAAGGGTGGTTTTGTACCTTTATCTCCTGATAAGGTTTTTAGAAAATCTTTAGAAGTAAAAACTGCTAGACTTTTTTGGAAGTTTTTTAGAAGTGGTTCTGAGCTTTGTACAATAGATGTAGAAAAAGATGAAATTATTTGAAGATCCATTTACCATTTCTTTGTATTACTTTGTTGTCAACTATAATTTGTCCATTTCTTCTTAAGTCACAAACTATATCCCAATGTAATCCTGATTGGTTTTTTCCCTTACATTCTGTATAAGCCATTCCAAATGCTAGATGTATTGTTCCACCAATTTTTTCATCAAATAATAAATTTTTTGTAAACCTATCTATTTGTTTGTTGCAACCTATACCTAGTTCACCTATAAATTTTGAACCTTTGTCCATGTTTAGCATAGCTTTTAAGAATTTTTGGTTCTTTGTTGCTGTTGCTTTGATTATTTTTCCTTTCTTGAATTTAACTTTGATTCCTCTTACTTCATTTCCTGCTCTTATTGCTGGGTATGTGAATTTAATATAACCATCTACTGTTTTCTTTAATGGTGCGTAGAACATTTCTCCACCTGGCATATTTTCTTTACCATCATCTATGATTAATGGTCTGCCTTTAACTGACATTGTTAGGTTAGTTCCTGGAGCTTTGATTTGTATTTTATCTGCTCCTTTGAATAGTTTGTGTATTTTTTTTAATCTTTTAGATTCTTTAATCCAGTTTTGATTTATTGCTCTGTAGAACCATCTTTTGTATCTTCTATAACTCATTCCTGCATCTCTTGCTAATGCTGGTGTTGGGTAATCTGTGGATACTCTTCTTATTTTCTTTTTTTCATTTACTACATAGTCTGCAATTTTGTGTGTGACCATTTCTCTTATAGCTAATTTTTGTGGGTTAATATGTTGTAATTCTTTTGTATCTTTTGGTGCACCTATTCCCATGTATGCTTGTGCATTTTTAACTGTATACCAAGAAATTTTTGGGAAGTGTTTAAGTTGTACTTTTGAAGCATTTTCATAATAAATTTTTGACATTCCTGGTAGTCCCACATTAACTGCTGGATATGCACCTTTTTGTAGAATTCTTTTGTAAATCTCTATGATTAGGTCTTTTGCTAGGGTTGATGAACTAACTATAATTGTTTCCCCTTTTTTAACATTAATTGAGTAGTCAACTAATGTTTTTGCGAATTTTTTAATATTGTTTTCCATTCTTAATGAGAATATTCTCTTTTATGTATAAGTGCAATTGTTTCCAAATAATAATCAAATGCTAAACCATCTTTTTTTTGAATTTGTGGGAAATTATATGTGCCTTCCATATTTTCTAAAAATTCATCAAATGTTATATTTTGGTCTTCCCTTGCTTTTTGTATATCTCTTTTAAAAGCATCTATATCAGTTGATTGTAAATGTTTAATAGCTTTTTCTAAATTAGATACTGGTAGTGCTTCTGGAAGTTCAAGTGTTGCTGTATCACCCATTTTTACAATATATAAGTGGTTTTTTACATTTAAATAGGTTATGATAATGTTCTAGCTACTCTTTCTGGTTCATAAAAACTTGGAATTCCATTTTCATGGAGTTTTTCCATAGCTTGTTTTATTTTTCTTCCACCAATGAAATTGCATATAACTGTTTTGTCTGTTTCTTCTTTAAATTTTATTATTTCATCTGTTACTTTGTCTACATCTGCTGCTAATTCTAGTAGGATTATAATTATTGAATCATAGAATTTTTCTGATTTTAACTTATCTAAGACTAATTTATATCTATTTTCATCTGCATCTCCCACTAAGTCTATTGGGTTGTTTTTTGACCAGGTTTTTGGTAGGCCTTTTAGTTTTGTTATAATTCTATTTGGGAGTTGTACGACTTCTAGATTGTTTTTCTCACATTGGTCTGCTGTTAGAACTCCATTTCCTCCACCATTTGTTATTATTACTACTTTGTTACCTTTGATGTTTTGTGTTTGTAGTAAGTCTGCTTTGTCAAATGCTTCTGTAATTGTTGAAACTAGTTTAATTCCTGCTTGTTTAAAAGCTGCTTTGTATATTTTATATTCTGAGGCTAGTGAACCTGTGTGTGATAAAGCTGCTTTTTCTCCTGATTTAGATGATCCTGCTTTTATTGCTATTATTGGTTTCTTTGATTTTTTTGCTGCTTCCATTAATTGTTTTCCTTGTTTTAGTGTTTCAATGTATAGAACAATTACTTTTGTTTCTTGGTCTTTGCTTAGATATTCTACTATTTCTGCAAATTCTACATCTGACATGTTTCCTAATGATGCAAATTTTGAGAATTTGTATTTTCCTTTTGACCAGTCTGCTATAGCTGCCCAGAGAGCTCCTGATTGTGATACAAAAGCTATGTTTCCTCTTTCTGGTGTTGTTCTTGCAAATGTTGTATCTAATTTTAGGTATGTGTTTACAACTCCGAATGCATTAGGTCCTAATAATCTTATTTTGTATTTTTTAGCTATTTTAGTTAATTTATCTTCTTCTTTCTTTTTTCCTGCTTCTGAATATCCTGCTGTTATGATTACTACTGCTCTTATTTTCTTTTTTCCACATTCTGTTAAAACCTTTGGAACTATTTTTGGTGAGACTGCTATAACTGCTAGGTCTATTGGATCTTTTATTTTTAGAACTGAAGGATAAGTTTGAAATCCTAAAATTGCTTTTTCTGTTGGATTAATTGGGTATAGTTTACCTGTGAATAGTTGTAGGTTTGACATTATTTTGTAGCCAATTTTATTTCTATTATTTGATGCTCCTATTAAAGCTACTGAGTTTGGTTCGAAAAAGTTTTTTATCATATTAAATTGTATATAGTGTAAACTATTCCTCCGATGTAAACTAAGCCTAATAGTATTGCTATAAATAAGTTTCTTTTTAATTGGTATTCTGGCTTTCTGTCTCC
>CBFCXS010000034.1:0-7233 GCA_965602085.1 Candidatus Woesearchaeota archaeon | reverse complement strand
AAATCATACATCTTTAATCATTTATTTCCTTGATTTATATAATTTAGCCTATAAAATGTAAGTTGCAAGCCCAGAAATATCAGGCTCGCTCAAGCTATAATTATAATAATGGATCCAATAATATTAACAAAATCCATAAGAATCAAAACAGAGAATTAGTATTTAAAATTTATGCTCTAAATATACTCAATTGTTCCAGGAGGTTTATTTGTTGGGTCCCACAAAACTCTTCCAACTTTTCCAAGAGAAATTAATCTTTCTTCTAATCTATCTTTCAATTCTTGAGAAGGAACTATTCCTTCAGCTGTCATAGCATCTTTACTTCTAACTGCTCTTACAATTAACATATATTTATCTGGAACAGCCCTATCAATCATACTGCAAACTTTATCATCAGACACAGCAACAACAACCTGAAATGGATTAAGCTCAGCTAATTCCTCTTCTGCAATTGCCAACCCTTCTCTAATTAAATTAACTTTTTCTCTAGTAACTTCTCCAAGACACCTTATTAATAAACCAGGTCCAGGGAACGGTGCTCTTTCACTAATCTCAGGAGGTAAGTCAAGAAGTCTTGCTACATTTCTAACTCCAGGTTTATAAAGTTCTACTAAAGGCTCAACAACATGCTCAATTCCATGTTCACCAAAAGGAATATCAACATTATGTTGCAATTGGCCTTTAGCATACATTTTTCTATCTGCTTTTATTGTACCTTGAAGAAAATACCTAACATTCTTTTCTCTTACTAATTTTCCAAAAGCATCATAAAACACTCTTCTAAATATTGGCCTTTTTTGAGTATTATCAGAAACACCCTCTAAAGCACTCATCATCTCATCTTTAATATCACAAAGTCCTACTTTAATATCCATTTTTGCAAAAGCATCTCTCACAAAAGCATATTCATCTTTTTTTCTTAAATAATCATCAATAAAGAAATTTTCTACATCCACTCCTGCTTCATGAGCTAAGACAGTTGCAACAGAACTATCAACACCACCAGAAAGGGCACATATTACTTTTGCATCACCAACTTGCTCAGAAATTGCTTTTTTTTGTTCATCAATAAATTGTCTATAACCCATAATATCACTTTTAAGAAATATCAAACTTAAAAAGATTTATTTAATTTAAAATATATATCAAACACCTTCTAAATCCTTAAATATTTTCTAGAGATAAGAAAACATATGTATAAAATAGAAAATTTCACACCCAGACTTTACCAAGAAACAATACTAAAAACAATAAATAAAAACAACACTTTAACAGTCTTAGGTACAGGTTTGGGTAAAACAAAAATTGGAATTCTAGCAGCTGTAAGTAGATTAAATACAATGCCAGAATCAAAAGTTCTTTTCCTCACACCAACAAAGCCCTTAGCAGATCAAATTAAAAATGAATTTTTAGAATGTACAAATATTAAAAATATACAACTTTTCACAGGAACAGTATCACCAAAAAAAAGAGAAACATTATACAAAGGTTCAAAAATAATAGTTTCAACACCGCAGACAATAACAAATGATATTATCAACAACAGAATAAACCTAAATGAATTCTCATTACTAATCACAGATGAAGCACACCGAGCAGTAAAAGATTATGATTATGTTTGGATAGCAAAACAATACCACAAAAAAGCAAAGTATCCTAGAATTCTAGCATTAACAGCATCACCAGGTTCAGACTTAAAAACAATTAATGAAATTTGTAAGAACCTCAAAATAAAAGAAATAGAAGTTAGAACAGAAGAAGATCCAGATGTTAAACCATACATTCAGGAAACAAACATAGAATGGATAAAAGTAGATTTTCCAGAAAAATTAAAACAATTAAGAAACTACCTAAAAGAATGTTTCAAAACAAAAATAGAATTAATTAAAAGTTTAGGTTTTCTATATACAACTCAACCATCAAAAACACAACTTCTAGAAATACAAAGATCAATACAAGGAAGGATAGCAAGAGGTGAAAGAGATTTCCAAATGTTCAGAGCAATCTCAGTGACAGCAGAAGCAATTAAAATACAATATGCACAAGAACTTTTAGAAACACAAGGAACCCAATCACTATACAAATATATGAACAACATCTATGAAAGTTCAGAAAAAACAAAAACAAAAGCAGTAAAAAATCTAGCAAAAGACCTCAACTTCAAATCAGCATATGTTCTAACAGAAAAATTTCAAGATGAAGAGCACCCTAAACTAACAGAATTAAAAAAAATAATAAAAAAAGAAACAACTAAAAATAAAAAAGTAAAAATTATGGTCTTCAACCAATATAGAGAATCAGCAAGAAATATAGAAAAAGAATTAAATAAATTTACAAAAGCAAAACTATTTGTAGGGCAAACAAAAAAAGCAGGAATAGGATTAACACAAAAGGAACAAATCCAAATTTTAGAGGATTTTAAAAAAGTAAAATACAATGTCTTAATTTCAACTTCAATAGGGGAAGAAGGTTTAGACATACCAAAAGTAGATTTAGTAATTTTCTTTGAACCAGTACCATCAGCAATAAGATCAATACAAAGAAGAGGAAGAACAGCAAGATTAGAAAAAGGAAGAATAATAGTTTTGATGACAAAAAACACAAGAGATGAACAATATCATTGGATTGCATATCATAAAGAAAAAAGAATGTATAAAATTCTAAGAAATTTAAAAGAAAACCTAAACCTTAAAACACAGCCAAAATTAAAAGAATTTGAAACAAAATCAAATTTAAAAATTTATGTAGACCACAGAGAAAAAGCATCACCAATTGTAAAAGAACTAATAGAACAAAATATTAATATAGAAACAAAAAGTTTACCAGCAGCAGATTATATTCTAAGCGAAAGAGTAGGAATTGAATTTAAAACAAAAGAAGATTTCTTAAGATCAATTATAGACAAAAGACTTCTACAACAATTAAAAGCACTAAAACAAAGCTTTGAAGTACCACTAATAATCCTACAAGGAGAAGAAGATATCTATTCATTAAGAAACATACATCCGAATGCAATAAATGGAATGTTAGCAACCATAGCAATTTCATTTAATATCCCAATTCTCCAAACAAAAAATCCAAAAGAAACAGCAAATCTAATAAAAGTTATAGCAAAAAGAGAACAAGAAAATAAAGATAAAGAGTTTGGGGTGAGATTAGAAAAAAAACCTTTAACAACAAAAGAACTTCAAGAATTTATAATTGAATCACTACCAACAGTAGGACCAACTTTAGCAAAAAACCTTTTAAAAAAATTCAAAACAGTTAAAAAAATAATAAATTCAAAAAATTTACACAAAGCAGAAGGTTTAGGTGAAAAACGAGCAGAAGAAATAATTAAGATTCTCGAAGAAGTTTACGAAGAGAATTAGAATTACTAGCACCATTAAAAAGATATTCTAAACAATCTTCAGGTTTTATATCCCTTAATCTTTCCAAAGCCCCTACATTAGGTAACCAACTATCCCCACCGCCATCAGACCTAAACAAACCTAATTCAGGAGAAGTCATATAAACTACAAAATCTGCAGCAAAAAGTTCTGCAGCCCTACTTAAACCAGGGCGTAATACATCTCGTAATACTTTTTCAACAGGTGTGACTAAACTACTACTGGGATACTCTAAAGATAAAAGAACTTCTTTAGCTTGTTCAACACAATATCTTAATTCTAAAGGATCCATACTAAAAAATAAAAAAGAGAAAATACCTTAATAAATATTATTATAAAACAAAATATACATCAAAATCTCTTAATTACAGAATACTTAGGTCCATCCTTTGTTAACACACTACTCAACAAAACCAACTCACTAACTTCAAACTCCAAATTAGGAATTTTAACCTTATCTAAAACTTCAAAAAATTTATCTTTATTTTTAAAAAGTTTAACTCTACCAAGAGTTAAATGAGTAGAAAACCTTTCACCTTTCGGATACAAACCATGTAAACTCAACTCAACATCTCCTTGTATATCCATTATTTTTTCATGATTGCTCAAACCAACCCAAATTACTTTCATAATATCTTTAGAAGGAAAGAAACCCAAATCACTTAACTTAACTTTAAAAGGTTTGAATTTAATCTCAGATAATTTCTCTTTAACTTTCTCCAATTTATCAGAAGGTATTTGAGGAAAAAATTTCAAAGTTAAATGCAAATTCTTTTTAGCAACCCAGCGAATTTTAGCATTCCTAGAACCAATTTGTTTCTGAATTGTATACAAAGCATCTCTAATCTCAGAAGGTAACTCAATAGCAATAAAAGCTCTCATTTTAATCATAAGCTTTCTTACTTAACTTTTCTAAAACCTTCATCTCTTTACGAATAGGTTTTAATAAATTATTAATCTCTTCAGAAATTGCTCTCTTCAAATCTAAAGGATGCAACTTTTTACTCTTAAAAGCTCTTTCAATTGAAGAATAATCTTTAAATTTCAAATTTCCACCATATTTTTTATCTCTTTTGACAACAAATGATTTCTTCTTATCTTGTTTAACTACCATAATTACATATTTCAAAAAAGCCAAAAGACCATTATCAACTTTACCAGCAACACAATGAGCACTATTCACTTTACTCTCAACAGTTTTCACCTCATCTAACAAATCAATCTTACTTTTAGCATCAGAAGCACTCATCTTTTCACCAATCAAACCAGGAATCAAAGGAGTCATAACTTCAACTCTTGGTTTATAATTTAATTTAGGTAAATTCTCGCGAGCAAACATTAATATCTTACGCTGATCAATACCACCATATTGAATATCCACATCTAAATAATGTTCATCCAAAGCTTGCATTATAGGATAAATTAAACCAGCCAACTTAGGATTCTTTCCAAACTTTACAACTTCAGCAGCAGCTCTTTTACAATCATTTACAGAACTATAAGTTGCCATCTGTAAAACATCTAACATATATTCAGGTTTTAATTGAAAATCTGAACCTTTAACAATCTCCAAATTTTTAGGTTGAACACCAACAGCTTTGAACATCAAAGGTATTACTTTTTTATAATATTCATATCTATGCTCTAAAATATTCCAAGGTGTACCATCAAGTGCACCATGTAAATCAGCCAATAATAATTTAACTTTAAAACCAGCTCTCAAAAAATCAGCTAATTTCAGAACCCAAACAAAATAAGCAACATGAGGTCTTCCAGTAATAGCAGTCCCTAAATAAACAATAGGTTTTTTCTTCTCTTTCAATAATTTACCAATATCCCCTACAACCTCTACTGTATTCCTCTTAATCAAACTCAGTTTATCCATACTCTAAAAAATAATATAACTAAATATAAAGATTGCGGTTGATAAAACCATATAAAATCCAACAAAAAACCAATTCTATGAATATATTCAAAACAAGTTTAATCATTTCTTTATTAGGAATTCTAATTTTATTAATCTACTCAGAAAATATCACACTACCAACAAAAAATATTCAAAATATAACAAACAAAGATGTATACAAAAAAATAAAAATTATAGGGAAGTTAACAAGACTAACAGATTTACCAGGATTAATGATTCTAAATATAAAAGATAACACAGAACAAATGACAGTTGTGGTTTTCAAAGAGGAAAAACTAAACATAAACAAAAATGATTTCTTAGAAATTCAAGGTAAAGTTGCAGAATATAGGGGAGAACTAGAAATTATAGCAGAAAAAATAATTAAACTTTCTTAAACTAATTAACTTCCAAGATGTTGATTTACTGCTTCATCTACAGCATCATACAAATTACTCTTTAATTCATCTGTAGTCTTAGGAGTTGTGACACTCTCCTCTTTTTCAAACTCATCTTCAATAGGTCCTTCTATTGTTGGAACTCTCTCTTCTACTTTTTTAAAACCATATTTATATCCTATAAAAATAACTACTATCAATAAAATAATTAATATTATAATTGTTAATTTTCTCATTTTTTATTAACCTCCAACAGTAGAAGGGTATAATATAATACTTTGAGTTAAATAACCTGCTTGATTTACCACAGTTAATGGAACTTCTACATTTTCTACAGCATTATCCTCAAGAGCATATTTCTCTCCTCTTGCTATTTTTTCATTTTCAAGAGCTATACTTGTAACAATTTCATTAACACTTCCTTCTCTTAAAAGACCAGTACTAGGTTCAAAATTTAATGAAAATTTATAATTATATCTATTTTCTGTTGTTAAATCATAATTAAAAATATAAAATACTACTGACTCTACTCCACATCCACCATCAGGATCCTCTACTTCACATACCCCAGAAGGGAATTGTTGAGTCGTTTTAGGAAAGTTACTATCAGCAAAATGTCTAATACCTTTATAACTCACATAATAATTAACATTAGACATTCTCATCCTAGTTCCTTCTTCAATGACTATAAAGTCAAGTAATACTAAAGATATTATTGCTTCATCTCCTGTAGGTGTTTCCAAGTGTGCTGAATATAAAGGGGTTATAGAAAGATCTTCAGCATATTTTTCCATAGATTCAGCAAGCTGTTCATCAGAAATAGCACTAACAACCACACTACAAACAATTATTAAAAAAATAAATATTAATTTTTTCACATAAATCTTAAAGAATTAATAATATTTAAACTTTCCTTAACCTAACCTTCTTATTCTCACTAATTAATTTCTCTTGCTTATAATCCAAAGGAATTTTCATATTTTCAGCCAAATATTTAAAATTATTATAACCTCTGACTTGCATTCTCCATTCCTGTGTATATCTCTTTTCAGAACCATCATTATTATAATATCTTTTTACATTATCAAAATGAGGACCAGCAACTCTACAGCCAAGCTTCTTAAACAATTCAATATTTCCAAGCAAAACATTAGGTAAATGTTCTAAAAGCTTTTCATCTTTAATCTTTTTCCTAAACTTTTCAGAAAATCTACTTAAATCAACAGTAAAATTAAAACCAACAAATCCAAAACCTTTCTTAGGATTATAAATCCAACCATCATCAGCTATTGCTTGGGCTAAAAACTCTAATATCAAATCTTTAGAATAATCAAAAACAAATTTAGGAAATTTTGGATTATTAATTGGTCTTCTACCAGGAACTAATCCTAAGGAAATTAAAATATAACCTAAAGCTTTAGGAAAACTTATTTCTTTTTTACGAGAAAAATGAGGTATATCACCAATTAAATTCTTAACAGCTACAACAAATCTTTTTTTCAAAACAGAAGAAGTATTAGCATAAAAAGGATTTAAATCT